>JBBSPH010000039.1:0-13455 GCA_038258985.1 Flavobacteriales bacterium | reverse complement strand
TCGCCTGTGAATATGATACATACACCGCAGATTTTGCGCAAGAGCAACTCGCCACATCACCGCACGGTAAAAAGATTTCCATAAAAGTAGGTGATGCTTTGGAAACGCTGGTTCAATTAATAAGCGATGATCAGCAATTTGATCTGGTGTTCATTGATGCAGACAAACAAGGTTATCAGGAATACTATGATAAAATTCTTGACGGGAACCTGCTCGAATTTGATGGAATTATCTGCGTCGACAACACGTTATATCAAGGACAGGCCTACAGTACACAGGAAGTTTCTGAGAACGGAAAGGCGATACAAAAGTTCAATGATTATGTTGCTCAAGATTCTAGAGTTGACAAGGTGTTATTGCCATTGAGAGATGGTCTAACCATTATCAGGAGAGTGATTTAGAATGGCTCATTTTTTGAAATCTGTTGGAATTATTATTTTAATATGGGTTTTTGCGATACCCTCATTGCTGCTGATTTTACTAACGCGATTATCAGAGTTATTTAACAGAAAACCTCGTATTGCAACTAGTGGTAGAGTTATTTTATTAACTGGTGGTAAAATGACCAAATGTCTTCAACTAGCGCGTATGTTTCATGCACAAGGCGATCGCGTGATCGTGGCAGAAACTGCTATGTATAAATTTTGCGGTACCCGATTTTCCAGCGCCGTAGATAAATTTGTCATCATACCTGCAATAGTGAATGATGGCACTGACTATCAAAACGCACTTATTGATATCTGTAATTCAGAAAAGGTGGATTTATACATTCCCGTAGCAAGTCCTAAATCAGCCTATCAGGATGCGGTTGCTAAATCTCGTTTTCCAGCACATACTGTAGTCTTTCACTTTGACGCAGACATTGTTAAAATTCTGGATGACAAACACTTATTTATTGAACAAGCGGGAAAATACGGTCTCTCAGTTCCGGAGTCGTTTATCTTCAATTCTAAAAATGAATTACTCGATCACAGCTTTACTGAGGGTAAAAAATACATTCTTAAAAAAATTGATTACGATCCCGTGTATCGTTTGGATTTACGCAGACTGCCACATGATGGTTGGGAAGATCGAGTGAATTCCTTACCTATCAATAGCACTAATCCCTGGGTATTGCAGGAATTTATTGAGGGTAGGGAGGTTTGTACGCACACGACCACTCAAGATGGAGCAATGAATCTCTACATCTGCTCTGATTCTTCTCCGTTTCAAGTGAACTATGCCATGCTTGACTTGCCCAACGTTAGAGCGTGGGTATCGACTTTTGTGAGCAAATTAAATGCAACCGGACAAATTTCCTTTGACTTTATCATAAAAGATAACGGAACAGTAATTCCCATAGAATGCAACCCTAGAACGCACTCTGCAATAACGCTATTTCACAATCAACATAAAGCAGCCGCAGCCTATTATGACCTGGGAAGGAACTGCGAAAAATTTATACCTAATGAGGTTGCCGGTCATACGTACTGGATATTTCATGAATTGCATCGATTGATCAAGTGCATGAATTTAAAGGTGTTTAAGTTGATCTTAAACCGAATCTGGACGGGAAAAGAAGCGGTTTTTCAGTGGAACGATCCTTGGCCTTTTTTCTTCAATAACTTTATCAGCATACCATACCAAATTATCAAGAACCTAACCTCTAAAAAGCACTGGACTGGCATTGATTTTAATATAGGAAAACTAATTATTCAAGGTGGTGATTAATAATCTCTACAAGCAACAAGATGTTTACTCTTGAAGTAAAAAACGCGTGAATTTTAATGTTAACAATATTTCAACTGTGATTAGAGCTGAAAAAGACATGACAAAACCTAATATAGCTTTGCATTTAGTAGGATCACCTACATCAGAATTCTTCTACAATCTTTCCATGCTTTACGCGAAAGATGTTACAACGATTTCAGAATTTAGTAATCTTTTTGTCATCGCACATCCAGACGGAACTTGGTCAGTTGCTGAAAATTTGAAAAGACAAAACAGTAGACTATCATTACAGGAAATGATGATTACTGTTTCTGGTGCAACTATCGCGGTACCACATATGTTTTGTGATCGAGGATTGACAAGTATCCGCATTTTCTTTGAAGAGGTGTTGAATATCCCGCTGGTAGGATCCTGTGGACATACCGCCAAAATTGCGCAGGATAAACATCTCACTAAAATTATTTGCGCAGCAGCCGGCATTCCAGTTCCCAGTGCCATAAAAATAAAAGCAACTGATAAGTTGAGCAATCTGCACAAGATCACTGAATTTCCAGTAATCGTAAAACCGAACGGTGCCGATAATTCCGATGGATTGTCGTTAGTCCGTAAACAGGATGATCTAGCAGCAAGCATTGAAAAAGCTTTTAAATTCGGCAATGAGGTTTTAGTAGAAAAATACATTGATGGTCGTGAGCTTCGTGGTGCTGTCATTGAATTAAACGGAGTCTTTATGGTGTTACCATTCATTGAATATGGTGTCAACGAGAAACATCCCATTAGAAATCCAGAAGACAAATTGAAGTTTGACATCCACGGAAACCTGCTGGATCAGTCCGACAAGGAAAAAATACCAGCAACCTGTCCTGCGCTACTTGATGATAGATTGAAAAATAAGTTAGCTAAATTGATGGTTAATGCACACAAAGCCTTGAATTGCCGGGATTTTTCAATGTTTGATTTTAGGATTGACAATAAAACAAACAAACCATATTTATTGGAGGCTGGATTATTCTGGTCGTTCAGTGAAAAAAGTATGATATCTACCATGGTAAAAGCGGACACTATTCATTTGAGTGATATGACCCAGAAAATCTGGAATCAATCCATGAATAGACAAACAAGCCTTGCTCAAAAATGATACTAAATGTTTAAGTTCTAAGTAGCATATAAACTGCTTCCTGTTTTATTAATTTTAAACGCTAGTGGATACCTAAGCAATCACTAAACAACAGATTTTCTACGTGTGAATTTTTGCATTTTTCAAGCTTAAGCATTCTTTAAAATCTGGAGAGTAATAGCTGCCTAGACTTTAAATGAGCCAAAATAAAATTAGATCTCAGGTTTAGTAACTAGTTGTGAGCATGATTCTTAATAAATGGCCATCCTCCCTTCCTCCCTTTACATACAATCAGCACAATGAAAGCATCTTAAATTGCAGCACATAGGATAAGTCATACCTTTGCAACATGGCCAAAACTGGGAAACAGAAAAACACAAAAAACAAGAGCAAACACTCCAAACTCATGACGCAAAAAAAAAACAAATTGCGCACTGTGGAAGAAAACCGCACAGAAAAGCTAAAAGCGATTATTAAGGCTACCAAAGCACAGGCTGCTAGTGATTAGCCTTCCATTTCTACCACAAAAGTATTTACTAATCAAATTTAAATCTTGCTTTGCAATAGCGCTGGTATCATTGAATGACATTACGCTTTCCTTACTCCTTATTTTCAGAGTCAACATCTTCCACAAATAGATATTAGCTACCACTTATGTTAAAAAGATAAGTAAGGTAGATCCTTTAAATAATAATAATCTTGAACCAAAAGGTATGCTTGCTTTTTAAATTTCGCGACAATAGAAAGATCCGGCAAGGCAAAAAAAAAACGATCCTGCATTTAAAAAAAAGGCAGGCTCGTCAAAAACTCAATGAGTCGAAATTAGGTCATTATCGTGGTTAACTTGTAAAAGTTACGGCACTTGCGGCCATAGGCTCTGAATTGTTCCAAGATACTTTCTAATCGAGAGACGCTACCTTCTCTCTTCACGAACTGCGTTCTATAAGGTCCCATAATTAAAGATTTAGACTACAAATGTAATAATTACAAGTATTAATTTCATGTTTAGTTAACTTTAATTTTACATAAGAATTTTAATGAACTGTTTTTAAGTAAGTTAAATTATTTCATTTTATGCTTTAAATGATCGTAATCTCAGTTTTGAGCCCTTTTTTATGACTTCCACTTGATCTAAAGATGACTTATTGATCTTTCTGTATATGACAAACGGTTGAAGCTAATTTCACCAACGATTGATGCAAACCCGTACCTTTGTTGCCGTATCGCTACAACAGGTGCACCACTAACTACCCTAGCTATATCGATTATGAGAAAGGCCATTGAATTTACCCTAATTATAGGAGCAATCATTACATTGATTGCCTGTACGGTTATCTGGCCGTTATATGGATTTTCACTCATCGTCTTGGCACTTTTTGGACTTGGGATTTATGATATTACCCAAAAGAAACATGCCATACTGCGCAACTTTCCAGTTTTGGGGCACATGAGGTATTTGCTAGAAATGATTGGGCCAGAGATACATCAATATTTTATAGAATCAGATACCGATGGTAAACCTATCGACCGCAATAGACGCACTTATGTTTACCAACGAGCAAAACTGGAACGCAGCACCCATCCTTCGGCACAGAATTGAATGTAGAAGAGGACAACTACAAATGGATGCAACATAGTATATATCCTACCGCTGTCCAGCATGAGCAGCCGCGTGTAACTGTGGGTGGCCCAGACTGCACAAAGCCGTACAAGTCGGCTATTTTCAACATATCTGCGATGAGTTATGGATCGCTTAGCAAGAATGCTATTGAGGCGCTCAACCTAGGCGCTAAAGCCGGTAACTTCTACCACAACACTGGCGAGGGCGCAATATCTGACTACCACCGCCGTGGTGGCGACTTGGTTTGGGAGATAGGTACGGGATATTTTGGTTGTCGTACGGAAGACGGTAATTTCTCCCCTGAGAATTTTGCCGAAAAAGCCGCTTATCCCGAAGTTAAAATGATTGAGATCAAGATTTCCCAAGGAGCAAAACCCGGTCATGGAGGCGTGTTGCCCGCCTCTAAAAACACCGAAGAAATCGCCAAAATACGCGGCGTAAAACCCCATACTGAAGTCCTCTCACCTCCCGGCCACAGCGTTTTTAACGATGCCGCTGGATTGTTGGGATTTGTAAAGCAACTGCGTGATCTTTCTGGCGGCAAGCCAGTTGGATTTAAGCTGTGCATCGGTAATAAAAAAGAGTTTATAGATATCTGTGAGCAAATGCTTATCACTGGTATCAAACCAGATTTTATCACTGTCGATGGTGCCGAAGGTGGTACTGGTGCCGCACCCATTGATTTCTCGAACTATGTGGGTATGCCATGGGAGCAGGCGCTATTATTTGTTGTGGATACCTTGAATGGTTACGGTCTCAAAAACGATATCAAAATCGTCACGGCAACTAAAATATTTACAGCCTTTGATATCTTCAAAGCCCTGTGTATAGGCGCTGATATCTGTAATAGTGCCCGTGGGATGATGCTTGCCCTTGGCTGCATTCAGGCCTTAAAATGTGACACCAACAAATGTCCGACTGGTGTTGCCTCAAACGACCCCAGTTTTATGAGAGGATTAGTGGTGGAAGAAAAATGGGAGCGCATCAAAAATTACCAACAGGAAACAGTAAAGGAATTTGCCGAGCTTTTTGCCGCCGCAGGCTGTACTTATCTTGAGCAACTCAACCGCACGCTCATCAATAAGCGCATCATCGATGATGTGAAGAGTTATGAGGAATGGTATCCTACCGTAAAAAGGGATACACATCTACAGACTTTGAACTAGCTTTTTTTGCTGCTGGATTTTTTATTTTGCCTTCTCAATAGACACCAATCATGGTTGTCATTTTCTATATCAAGGCACTTTTAAACAAACTTAGTATTGCACAAAATGAGTAGATATAGGAAATCCCAACATGCACTTTTCCAGTGCCATGTTGGGATTTATTGTTATTAATAATAGCACCTACTTCAGGCTATAAATCGCATAAATCGTGACAAAGCCATCATCCTTATAAGTGGTCCATTTTTGATTAGTTCTTCCTTTAGACATATCGATCTTCATCACTTTACCGATCTCCTGTCCCAGTCCAGAGGCAAGACCTTGCGCATTGCTTTCAATCTGTTTTAGGGTTTCCTTTAAATTGCGATCATAGTTCGATTGGTCTTCTTCTAACTGGTACTCCATACCATTTGTGTAGGCGCCGGCGATGGTGACTCCCATAAAGGTCATCACCTTCTCGCCGTCCGTACTTTCAAATTCATAGGTAGTACCCTTATCACGACGTCCATTTAGATAGTAATCTGCACGATTCTCGGTGACATTTTTAGGATCAATCCCGTTTTCAACTAATTTCTTGAAATAGGCGACCTGCATTTCTTCTAGTGTTTTATAACAGTCTGCACTGGTGTAGCTCGCTTCTTGCAGACTTATAGTCATTTTAGACCTGAATTTGACGGCCTTCATGGGCAGTTCCACATATCCATAGACGGAAACCGTGCTAACCTGATCTTCACTAGTTTGTGCAAATAAATGCATGCTGAAAATAAATACGATGGCAACAATTAGATTTTTCATAATGATATATTTTAGTTTATTGATTATTTGATGTTTATAAAAATTAGGAGACGGTAAACAGAAAGGATGCAAGAATCATCCAGACACCGACGATCAAACCAACGATCCCCAATTTTCCCTGTAATGGTGCGATGCGTTCACGTAGTTTCGATGCCTTTACTTTTGCGCCCTCATTCCCATTTAAGAGAAGGCTATTGATCAAGCCATAACCCAACATAAATCCTAGAGTTGCCTCTACAATACTACCTGCAAGTAGAGTGATCCACCAGATGGGTGCGCTGGTGAGCCAGCCCAAATTAAGAATAGCTGTAATAATGCCCCAGATTCCCCAGAAACAGAAGATTATTCCTATCCATCCCTGGTAGGGTTCGACTTTGGCAAGTAATTCCTTGGCGTTTGGCTTTCTGGCGAGGATAAGCGATGGCACCGCGATGATGCTTAGAAGGATTAGAGTGATTCCGTAAATCATGGTCTTGAAGTTTTAGATGATTGTTTTGTTTGGGACAAAGATGCCGCGAACAATCACTTGGGTTATAGACCATAAACCGTGAAAATCAACTCACTGAAAACAGGGATGCAGGAAGGGTCTATCCGTTTGAAGAGTCCTCAAGACCGCTTTCAATCGCATACCGGGTAAGGCCTGCGAGATTGCGTACGTTTAATTTTGAGATCAGGTTCTTGCGGTAGCTCTCGATGGTATGCTTGCTCAAAAAGAGCTGGTCTGCGATCTCTTGCGTCGTGAATTCTTTCGCAATAAGCACCAATACCTGTTTTTCACGACGGGTCAGGACAATCTCATCAATATTTTTTTGGGCTAGCATGGCCTCCACAAGCAAGCTTTTGATACGTGCGCTGTAGTAATTATCGCCGGCAAGAATGGTGTCAATTGCCCTAATAAGCTCCTGTTTTTCTGCGTTTTTTGAAACGTAACCGTTCAAACCTTGCTCCACTATGCTTTTGATTTTAAGTGGATCTTCCAGCATGCTTACTGCGAGGGTCTTAATGGAGGGAAACTCTTTTTTGATGGTGGCATTCAATTCCACACCATCCATTTGTGGCATATTGATATCGGTAATGACCAGATTGACTTCCTCTTGTGCATTTATCCTTAAATATTTGATAGCCTGCGCACCATCAGCCGCAGTTGCAACAATGTCTATGTTTTCCTGCGTTTGCAGCATACTACGCAGGCCATCAACGAACATGTTGTGGTCATCGACGATCATAATTTTTGCTCTCCTCTTCATGCATTTGCCATTTGTGGGATCTCTATATTTACGACCGTACCATTGCCTGGACGGGAGTCTATAGAAATAGTTGCGCCCATACTGGTTACTCGATCCCTTAAATTTCTAAAACCGATTCCGGTACTTTTTTCCTCTACATTAAAACCCACACCATCGTCCTCATACATCATTTGGATGGAATTATGATCAGGATCGACTCCCAACTGTAGTTCCACCCTGGTGGCTTCAGCGTGTTTGATGGCATTTGTGACCAGTTCCTTAATCATATGTAATACAGACTGTTGTATGTACGGTTGAGTCTTGTTGAGTTCGCTTTCGCGAAAGCGGACAAACCCAACTGAAAATCCTGCACTATGATCGATATGATCGAGATATTCCTGTACGAGCGCGGTGAACGACTGCTCACTAAATTCCTGTGGGATAAGGCTGTGTGAAATTTCCCGGACCTGCTGGTAGGTCTGATCCATTTGCTGCAATAAAATTTCTTGAGAGGCAGTGCTGTCGGGATGTGCAAGCTGTAGTTTCATCGCAGCGAGGTTGCCACCTATGCTGTCATGCAGTTCACGCGCGATACGGTGACGTTCCCTGGTCTGGACAGCCATTGCATTGTGTGCTAGTTCCAGCTCCTGCTGTCGGGCGACGGCAATTTTCTCCTGCTGGTTGCGCTGTTGCTGTTCTGCATTCAAGGCGCTTTGGGTCTGTAGTTTCTGGTAATAGACGACCAAAAGCAGTATGATGGGAATCAAAACCACTAAAAACCCAATTAAGATTGCGTTTTTTATTGTTTTTTGTCTGGTGATTTCTGATTGCTTCAACAGTTGTTCCTCCTTAAGATCACCTATTTGTTGCTCTTTTTTGAGGGTTTCATAACGCACCTCAAGATCCCGGACAATCTGCTTGTTTTGACTGGCTGCAATCTCCTGGGTCACAGCTGTGTACTGCGTCATTAAATTATAGGCATTTTGATAATCGCCGGTGGCGTTATAAAGCTGTGCGAGTGCTTTTGTGAGTCGCTGGCGCAGCTCCATACGGTTCCATTGCAGCGTGTTTGCATAGGCGGTGCTCAGGACAACTTCGGCTACCTCATATCTTTTTTGGATGCTGTATACCCTACCCTCAAAAATTACTGCGTTGATGTAAAGATCATAAAAACCGTTATCCAGCGCATCTGTATTGATCCGGCTCAAAATAGGCAACGCCTGCTCATAGTTTTCCTGGGTCAGAAATATACGCGCGCGATCCAGTTGCAGGCGCAAGAGGAGCTTAGTAGGTAGGGAGTTGTCTTGACCAGCCATGGCACGATCTATAGTTTTCGTAGCTTCCTGGAGATTATCGATGCCCAGGTAATATTCTGCCATCAAACATTGTTTCCAGAGAGATAATGTCTCATCGTCCTCTACCACTACATCGGTTAAAATCGAGAGCGTTTTATCATATTCCTTTTGCAGGATATAGGTTTCAGCGAGGCCTAGCAGGAGCTTGTGGCGCACTAGGGAGACAAGCGCTTTTTCATTGAGCGCGGTTAGAAAACCAGCAACCGCCATATCTAGCAATCCCATTTGCTTTCTACCCATTGCCACATAGTACAAGGCTACTGCCCTGCGCTCACGCAATTGAACGTTCGTCTCCGTTTCCAACCGCATAGACTGGCCATAACGGGTCAAACTATCTGCCATGTCTGCCCGCAGGAAAACTGCAGCGATCTGTTCTAAGACGGTAAAGCGCTCTACCGCAGTATTGCTTTTTTCCAGTTTCGTATATAGGGAATCTGGCACTGTATCCGGCATATGCCCAAATGCCTTGAACTGGCTTCCTTGGGCGCAGAGTGTCAGTCCCGTAAATGAAAGCAGCGTGATCAGCAAAAATCGGGTACGCATAGGATCTTTTCTGATCTAAAAGTAACCGTTTAATTGCAATCGCCTAACGGTGATCTAGGAATTAATGGATCGCAATACAATCGAAGTGTAAGATAAATGGATAAGGTATATCGCTTTCAACGACCGTGGTTACAAAGAAGCTCATACTGATCGCAGTCGAAGTTCGAAAGCGAAAGCGAAAAGCTTCTACCGCTTCATTGCAAAATGTCCTTTGAGTACTTCACCGTCGGCGAGTTCCAGTGAATACCAGTAATCTGTCGACGGTAATGGTTCGCCATTGAAAGTACCATTCCAGCCACCACCATTAGGTTCCAGCTGAGTCAATAATTTACCATAGCGGTCAAAAATATACAACTGGGCTGTGGCGAGCAGGTTTGCAGCGCCATATACATTCCAAACATCGTTATAGCTGTCACCATTAGGCGTAAAAAATTGTGGGATTCCTACCAGAAAAACGGCTACCTGATCTGCCCAACAGCCTGATGCATCCCTAAAAAAGACAGTATGAACGCCATTTCCCGTCCCGACTTGTTCAAAAACAAAGGAGAACCCGCCGGATCCTCGATTCATCCTATACCACACGCCATCGTCCAAACGCACCTCAAAAACCGAATCATCCCCAACCATTGGTGTCAAGAATGTTGAAATACTATGGCTATTGATTACTGCCGAAACGTTAGCCGTAGCTGTAAACTCAAGAGGGGCTGCAGTAAATTCTACTTTGGTAGAAAATGTAGCCGAACAGCCGGTCAATCGGTCAGTGGCGGTCACAGTATAAACTCCAGCTTTATCTGCATCGATGCTTCCCTGATCAACGGTAAGTGGTTCAATGCCATTACCTTGATCTAGAGACCATGAAAAAGTGTAATCCAGAGAACTCAAATCTGTGTCCAATAATAGGGTAGGTATTGAATTGTCTATATTAGAACTACACAATACATAGGACGGCTCTAAAATAATCACTGGTGATGGAGTAAGCTGGAAGCTGATGCTTGTCGTGTCAAAACAGCCAGTGGTAGTGTCAGTCACGCGGACATATATTACTGTCTCCCCAATACTGATGTCCTTCGTTAAGTCTATAGCATCAGAACCGGATATTGCGGACTGTTGGGTAAGGTGATAGCTTACGGAACGATCGGGAGCATCTAGGCTTGCGACCGCATTATAGCTTTCTAGATCTATATTTTGGCTATTGATATCACCTCCCATCTGGCCGCACAATTCTATGATTAATGGAGAGGCAACTATAGGAGATTCATTGACGGTAATCATTGTACGGGCAGTTACTGTGTTGAGATTGGTGGGAAGCCCATCATCCTTCACTATTACCTGATATGTTGTAGTGAATGCAGGTAATACATTATAAGTCTTGCTTGTCGATATAATTGCTGGATCATTGGCCTTGCTCCACGCATAAGAATAGGTGCCTACGGCATCTACAGGGTCTGTAACGGCGGTCAATGTAATTGTCGTAAAGTCAGTATCGCAAACTTGAGAGCCACTTGTCTGAATGGATGCCGTAAGAGGGCAGACTTGTAGATCAATAGACATTGAAGTTTCTGTACTACAACCATTATTCACAGATCCATCAAATATGAAAAGCGTCAGTGTACCTGACTGCGCAACGCTATCATCAATAACATCACCAGGTTGAAATTCGTCTCCCTGACCGTTAGATTGTGTATAGTACGCCTGATTCCCAGAGAGGTTAGTTCCCGTAATCGCTGGCAATACATAACTTTCGCAGGCCTCGACCGGGCTCACTGGTGTGAGTAATGCCTGTTGAATTATTTGTAAAGTGAACGATGACTGCGGCTTACAACTTTTATCATTGCCATCATCGTAGGCATAAAGCGTGATTGGATAATTGGAAAAGTCGGCAAAAGTTAGTATTTGACCTGGACTGTACGGAGTTCCCATCCCGTTGGGCTGGGTAAAAAACTGTTGATTTCCAGACAATCCAGTTCCCGTTATGGCAGGAAGGGTAAACACTTCACAGGCGATAGCATCATCAATGGGATCAATATCATTGGTATCTGTGCTCCCGCTTATATTTACCTTGACATTTTCCTGACTTACATTCCCGTTGACATCGGTAACCGTGATCGTGATTTCATTCGTTCCCGTATCTGAACAAGAAAAGGTTGTCTGGCTGAGCAGGATGGAATCTATCCCGCAATTATCTGTTGGCATGGATTGGGTTACATCTGCAATGGTGATTTCTTTTAGCTGTGAAGCATCCAAAGTGGTGGTCAATTCATTAACCTGTACTATTGGCTTTTCCACATCCCGCACGGTAACATTGAATGTACACGCCGTAACAACTCCATTCTCATCAGTAGCTTCAAAAATTACCGGAGTGATTCCCACTGGGAAAAAGCATCCCGATGCTAGCCCAGCGGTCTGCTTGATGCCTGTAGGTATGAATCTAAAGTTATCAATGCTAGTATCTTCATCACCGCTGGTTTCTTCCCAAATCATGGAGGTGATATTCTGCCACTCTGGTGTGTCTGGAAAATCTACATCGCCTGTTGTAGTAGGAGTAAATTCTGTACTACAGTCGCCCGTAGTAAACCGCATGTTTGTGGAACAGACAAAAACTGTCTTAGGTGTAAAGGGTTCTCCCCCATTATACGACCATGTATTTCCCGTGGCAGCGTGAATCAAGGCGCCAGACCTGTTGTTACAGGGAATAGGTTGTGGCGCATCTATATGACTCAAACCGATGCCTGTCAACTTCATCCCTTTCTCTAGGTAGGGCGAGCCGAACACAGCTTTTCCATCAAACAGCAGTATGCTTTCCCCAGCTACTTGATTGCTGGGCGCTGTAGCATCTTCAAAATTTACGATTGCACCGCACTTGCCTGGATCTGCATCGACTGTGATATCTGCAGGGCAAACTGGATTGACAGCGAATGGAACATTGAACTTTCTGGGCGCATGAGTATTTGTTGAAGAAGATGTTGTGTAGTTTAACTTAAGATAATTCTTTGGGATATGGACCGGTTTGACCGCAAGGCAAAAACCCACCACTACCGCAAAAAGAATAAAGGCTAGGAACCGTCTGAAAGTCATCTATATAAAACGGCGGATTGAAACTTGTGCCGATGGATGCAAACATAGGATAAGTCATGACGATTATCGGTTTTAACACCTTTTAATCGTATTTATTTATTATAATATCGGATAAACGGTAAGGTGACACGTCTAATTAATAGGGAGTTTAAAAGTATTTCGCTTTCGCGAAAGCGAAATTACCTTAACTAATTAGGCGACTAAATGAGTGACCAGCAGTTGTATAAATTGCTCTGTATGATAAGGTTTAACCAGTATGGAGTCAATCCCGTGGTTGTATACGTCGCGTTCAAGATTAAGGTCGTCTGCCGCAGTAAGCGCTATTACCGGTGTCTTGATTCCCAACTCGCGTATTTTTATGGTGGCATCAATCCCATTCATCACTGGCATATTGATATCCATAAGGATAAAGTCGTACTTATTGCCTTGGACGATATCCACCGCCTCTTGACCGTTATTGACGGTTTCATGGCTCATCTTATACTGTTCAAGCACCTTTTGGGTAACCAGCTGGTTGATTTTATTATCATCTACAATCAGGAGTTTTTTGCCCTCCAGCTTTTTAATATCCCTATCACTCAATTTGATATCCAACTCCTGCTTAGACCCTATTTTCATAGAAATGAGAAATGAGAACGTCGTCCCCACGCCATAGGTACTATCTAGCACGAGAGTAGCGCCTAACAGTTTTAATAGTTTGTTGACGATAGGTAGTCCTAAACCGGTACCGCTTTCGGTTATTTTGGCAGGAACTTGAGTGAATTCTTCAAATATATCGGCCTTGTTTTCTTCCTTTATTCCTCGCCCACTATCCTTGACAGCAAATGACAGTTCCACAGAATCCAAATTT
>JBBSPH010000038.1:0-13746 GCA_038258985.1 Flavobacteriales bacterium | reverse complement strand
GCGGTGGTGTTTATGGGATGAAACCCTACCGAGTCAACCGCAGCGGGAATGTGATTGTAGTTTCAAATTAGTATTTAGTACAAAGTATTAAGACGTTTTTGCTTTGACTTTTAACTGGCTCAATTATCGCTTCATTTCCTACTCTGCCCAGTAAGCAACTCTAACATTGCTGATGGTAAACGTGTGAATTTTTTCATCGCTGGGATCTAAACCATGGCTTCGGCTGCGCTCAGCCAGCGGGTGGCACGCCGCTATTTTACCTGCCGGGATCAAATTCTCTGTCATTTCACCTTTAAGATCTTTATATAAACAAAAAACCGATGACCAGTAAAACTGATCATCGGCCAGATGTCTTTATACTTTGTACTCCATACTTGATTCCTTTAAAAAGTAACCGTCACGCCCGTTAAAAAATTAATTCCCGCCTGTGGGAAAAGGAATACCGCTCCTGGAAAAGCATAACCGTTGGAAGAATATTCCTCGTCCAGAATATTGTTGACCAAAACACTCACGGCAACTTCTTCAACTAGATTTTTTGGCTTCCAAATGTATTGGGCGTTAAAATCATTCACGAAATAATCTGCGAGTTTTGAATCGTCAGCCTCCGTATTATCCAGCTGCTGCTCGCCTACGTATTTTGACAGTAGGGAAATCTCGAAATCCTCAGTAAACTTGTAGGTCAATGCGTTTCCAGCCACGATGGATGGTGAATAGGCGATCTCTGTATCGCCCAGATTCACAGTGCCAGCGCCATCTTCCACCAGAAAATTCTGGTTTTGGTTTCTGGAAATGGCAAAGTTGGGCTGCAAAAAGATCTTATCAGTTATTCTAAACTGGGCATCAATCTCTAATCCCAGCCTATAGCTATCACCAGAATTTGTACGCAACGGCGTACCATTATCGTCGATTGCTCCCGTCAAGACGAGTTGGTTTTTATAGTCCATAAAATAGACGTTCACATTAAGATTCATCGCTGGTTTAGAAAGGCGATAACCTAATTCATAGTCAATCAAGTCCTCTGGATCTGGATCGCCATCCTTAAAGTCAGACCTGCTGGGCTCGCGTTGTGCGCGGGCAACGCTGGCGTACAATCTATTTCCTGCATCTATTTTGTAGACTGCTCCCGCCTTTGGGTTGAAAAAACTGTAATCAACGTCTGTCACAAAATCTGCAATACCAGAATCTGGACCTGCGGTTTCATAACTAACGAATCGCTGCTGAATGTCGCCAAAAAGGGATAGTTTTTCTGTAATGGTGAAGTTCGCTTTCGCGAAAGCGTTGACCTCTTTCTTCACCGCATCATTATTATAGTATCGGAATGACGGCGAGGGCAGCCGCGCAAAATCTGCTGCCAGCACCTCGCCATAATGCAACCCGTCGTACTGGTTTGCCGCCAGACCGAAACTCGCGTCTATCGTGCTATTCTTATAATTCACACTGGAAACCAGCCCGTAAAACTCATTATCCAACCAGCGTCTGGTTTCCAGATCGCTGCGTTCCACAAGAATACCATCTGACAGGAAAGCAGGCAAATTGTATCGCGCCAGACGCGCATCGTCCTGGTATTCCTGAAAATAACCGCGACCCTTTGTATAATGAAGCGTGGCGCTGGCACTCCAATTGTTATCAAACCTGTGGCTTAACAACAGCTGATAATGATCCTGATTGTAGTTGTCCACCTGGTCATTGTAGAACTGCTCATTACCATCTGCATCAATATAGAACCCAGCAAAATTTGCTGTTCTATTTGTTTTGAGCGTTTCTGGATCTATCCCATAGTAAGCCTGGTAGGTACGTTCCTGCCCGCCGAATATTGTTGCCTTGACCAGTGTATTATTACCCACATAAGCACCAGAAATATAATAAGATTTCAAGTTACTGTCTGCACGGTCAATGTAACCATCGCTATAGATTTGCGATGCGCGGCCATTGAATTCCCAGCGATCATTGATAAGTCCCGTCGTAAACTGGATGCTGTGTTTGCGGGAATTAAAGGAGCCGATGGAATTTGAAACTGATACCTGCGCTTCTTCCTGATAATCTGTTGTCTTGATGTTCAAACTCGCACCGAAGGCGCCGCTCCCATTGGTACTCGTACCAACGCCACGCTGCAGTTGCAGGGTCTCCACACTGCTTCCAAAATCAGGAAGGTTGACCCAGAATGTTCCCTGCGATTCAGAATCATTGTAAGGAACTCCGTTGAGGGTGACATTAACTCTGGACGCATCGCTACCGCGCACCCTAATGCCCGTGTAGCCTATGCCTGCGCCCGCGTCACTGGTCGTGACGACATTGGGAAGGTAGGTAAGTAGAATGGGCAGATCCTGTCCTAGGTTTCTGGATTTCAGATCTTCCTTTGTGACGTTGGTAAACGTCACTGGACTTTCTGCAGTTACTCGGGTTGCCTTGAGAACAATCTCGCTGAGTTTCTCGGCTTTGGTGGTGTCCTGTTCCTGCCTGTTTTGTGCTGTTACCGTGCTAGTTAGTGTTAGTGCTACGGCAATAACAGCGACTGATAAATGTTTCATATGAACTTGGATTAAGTTCAATTGAAAGGGGCATTCAATCGGTCTGATTAAAATTAAAAATGTTTGAGAGGATTCTCGCTATCAAATGCCACTCGTTCTCGACTGTCGCTCGAACCGGTGGCACTTATCAAATCCCTTGGCAGCATTACCTGCCCAGGTTCCTCGGGTATAATCTCAGCCTCTATTTCTAAAAGCACCCCTTGAGATGGCGCAAATGTACTGCGTAAAAAGAAAAATAGAGCAAAAAATAAAAATAAACGCTGGCCGGGTTATTTCGCTTTCGCGAAAGCGAGCTGATCCAACTCTACACCGAGCAAAAAATCAATAGCTCCTTTTAAAAATAAACTTGTCGTTAACGTTAATTAGTGCTGGGAATCAGGTGCGGGAATTAATTTTACCGTAATTGAATAAGCTATGTATTCTTCCCCTATTTTTTATCTGGCGCCGCTGCTAATTACCCTCTGGTTTTATTGCGTCTATGATATCGTAAGCAGCAAATTTGAAAGGGATAAGGATAAACTGATCTATTTATTGCTGGTAGTTTTAGTCCCCTTCATTGGCATTCCAGCTTACTTCCTATTAGGGAAATCAAAGAGAAAAGGAAAATTGGACAAGTCTATTTTTTAGGTTCCCTTCATATTTTTATCTCATACCTTTAGGTCGAAAAAGGGATTGAATTCTAATGCAGTTCCTTGCGAATTTAACTGTTAAAGATGTCCAACACGGGTTTAATTATCGAAGAGCGCAGTCGCGATATTGGCGACTTTCTTGTGGGAAGGTTAATACCCTTCCGTAAGAAGCGAATGGTGGGTCCTTTTATTTTTATTGACCATATGGGACCTATACCGTTGGGGCCAGATAAATACATGGATGTGGACCAACACCCGCATATTGGGCTGTCGACCTTGACATATTTGATGGAAGGACAGCTGCAACATCAAGATGGGATTGGGACTGACCAGACGATCATGTCAGGGTCTGTGAACTGGATGGTCGCGGGTAAAGGCGTCACGCAAACCGAGCGAACGCCGCAAGTATTGCGCGACTATAAGTCCCAATTTACCATGCACGGTTATCAGATCTGGGTAGCCTTACCTAAAGAGTTAGAACATATCGCGCCAGAATTTTATCACATTGAAGCAAGTGATTTACCCATCTGGCTGGACCAAGGCGCGACGTTTAATTTAGTCGCTGGAAAAGGTTACGGCAAGGAGTCGCCAGTTCCCGTTCATTCAGAATTGTTCATGATCGACGTTAAAACTACTGCCGATTATCACTTCAAAGCCGCTGGGAATTTATCTGGCGAGATAGGCATCACCATTGTGTCGGGAAGCGTCACTGCCTGCGGTGATGTGATTGAAGCGGGAAATATGCTGGTAAGCAAAACGGAAGATATTTGTGATCTTTTCATTAAGGCCGGTAGCCATGTTCTACTATTTGGTAGTGAGCCGTTCCCTGAAGAGCGCCATATCTACTGGAATTTCGTAAGCCATTCTAAAGAGAAAATTGAAGCGGCAAAACAAGCTTGGAGAGATAAAACCTTTCCTATGATGGAGAATGATGATAGTTATGTGGGGTTGCCGGAATAGGTTCTATGCAAAAAAACAAGTACAACAAACCATATTCTAAAGAAGAACTTGAGACACAAATGTCAACCGTTAAAAAAAACATCTGGTTGGTATTTATCCCAATATTCCTCTTGGTTTTTGCCTTTGGATATTACCAATCAAACTCTCTTGATCACTTAGAAAGTCAATATCATGAAGCACTGAGTAGGGAGTTCAGTGGCAAGGTAATCTCCAAACGTCAGGAAGGCGATTATAATAGAGCTAGCAGATTCGTTTTTTTAGACTCAAATTATGAAGATCAAGTTGAAAATGGCACCTACGAACGGATCAAGATAGGTGACACTGTTTTTAAAAAGAAAGGCAGCGACTATGCCAATTATATTCTTCTAAGTGGAGATACAATAATCGAAGATTACACGTACTATTTCAGAAAACGGTATAAAGATATGAGGAAAGAAAAGACCTATTGAAGTTGGGCTACGCACATCTATAATTTCAGAGATCTACTAACGGCCTCATCCTGTAAATCGTAAAGTATTGTTAGCAACCATAGTATCTAGCATCGTTTTCCTTAAATTGTAGGAAATTGCTGCAAAGCAATCAACTAATTAAAAAATAAGATTATGAAAACGCCTAACTACGAAGACAAAAAAGCAAATCATCCCATACCACACGCAAAAGGAATCGCCAAGGATGATAACCTTAATCCAAAGTCGATTAAAACTGGAAACGGAAAGAGTGACGAAGAGGAGTAAAAATTTCTTAAAGCCACGTTTTTGAAATCACCTTTTCAATGACAAAAGCTGAATGAAATTCAAGGAACTTTATTCAGCTTTTTAATGTTTTAGATTAGCTATTACTGATAAGTGAATGACTTTATAATTTCAGATAATTTTCCATTATCCCATACATAATCCCTGGTCAATTTTATAGTACGGTATTGATTGTTCCTCTCATCAATCATTTCTCCTTGTTCTCCATTAAATGTAATGATTCCTTCTCTTCCCGTCTCATGACTTGGTAAGATGAATTCTTCATGTATGTGCATCATTCCCGCATCACCCATTGAATGAGCATTTCCTATAAGCTGTAGCTTTTGATTATTCAAAGAATAGGAATAAAGTGAGTATCCACCTTCTACTCCACATGCCTCAGCAGTATAATCCACTTGCACTAAATGATCTATTCCTGATAATCCTTGATTGTTCATCACCTTTACCTGAATCTCTGTGGTAAGCAAGTCCTGAAAACCCAAGTCGATATAGCCACCTTCGTTTTTGGTTTTCCTATACGATAAGCCAGTCTTATCCCCTTGTTTACGGTAGGTATACAGCAAACTGCTTCCATCCTTGAGTTTTTCACTATTCAACGCCAGTAATCCAGAAGCCACATAACCTATCACCATTTCCTTTGTGCCGATTTTAAACCAAGGCATTTCCAAGCCACCGCTTACATCAATTGTGTTTTTGGCAACTTCCATAACTGTAACCCGAGTATTGATAGGGAGCATTCCCACTACCTCGCTGCTTGAATTAGGAGCTTTGCGAAGGTTCACATTATCTCCAAAGGTATAATACACATCGCCTGTAGCCGGCTCATTTTGAAGTGAGTAATACGACTGGCCAAGTGATAAAAGTGGAAGAACAAAGAGTAGTAAGATTATCTTCTTCATTAGGAACTAATTTAAGGTTTTGATTCCCTGTTTTTTTTACATGATACTCGCCCCATTCACCATTGCATCATCTGGGTTTACGAAAACCAATTTTCCTTCAGGATTCGCAGAATGGATAATCATTGCAAAATATTTATTTTCTTGGGAAGAGTTTTAAAAGCTTTTTTGGGTTCTTTTTTGTACTGAACACATCAATGATGATCACATGGTCTGCCATCCGTTCATAAATGATTTTGTAACTCCATTTTGAAACAAATCGTACCGCATCATCATTTACGATAAGATCTTTTGAATACTCTATTTTTTCATCTGATAAAGACTCTCCTAGAAGAACAAGCTCGTTGAAAACTGATAAAGCATTTTGTGGGCTTTCTTCAAAAATATGATTGTATATGTGTTGAAGTGATTCCTTAGACTCCTGCGTCCATAGAACTTTCACTGTTATATAGTCTCTTCGTTAAGCACAAAACCTCTTACCTCAGTAGTTGAATAATTTTTAGCTCCACTCTTAGCACTTTGTCTAATTTGATTGATGTGGTTGATGTATTTTTCTTTTGTAAGAGGCTCTCCTGTAGCAGTATAGGCGAGCACTTCATGCGTAAGTATATTCTCTTTTATGTCATCAATCATCATTAAGGCGTCTTCATTAAGATTGAGTATCCATTCAATTAGTTCCACTCTTTTAGCTGCTGCGTTCATATCTCAAGAATTATTTTTCAAATATAGGAATAAGAGATTTCATTTCATAAGGGTAGGCTTGAGCCTACCCTTATGAAATGCTATGCTATCGTCGCCCCATTCACTATTGCATCATCTGGATTAACAAAAACCAATTTACCGTCTGCCTCTGCCAGCAAGATCATTCCTTGAGATTCTACGCCCATTAGTTTTCTGGGTGCAAGGTTTGCTAGGACGGTCACTTTTCTACCTATCAATTCTTCAGCCGTGTAGTGTTTTGCAATACCGCTAACTATGGTACGTTTGTCGATGCCTGTGTCCACCGTCATGACCATCAATTTGTTAGACTTTGGCAGTTTTTCTGCAGTCAGGATTTCTGCGACGCGCAGGTCCATTTTCATAAAATCATCGTAGTTAGTTTCTTCTTTTTGTGGCATAAGATTAGGTGTTGTGGATTTGTTAGCGGCTTTGGTGGCTTCTAGTTTGGCTAGTTGTACTTCTATTTGTTCGTCTTCAATTTTAGAGAACAGTAATTCTGGTTCGTTGATTTTGTGACCGGATGGAAGTAGGGTTTTGGACTCTGCAATAGAATTCCAGTTTGAGACCTCCGATGTAGGTCTCGACTCCGCTCGACCAAGCATTTTTGACAATTTAATTGAAGTGTGCGGCAAGAATGGCTCTGCAAGTACGGCTAGAGCTGCCGCGATTTGAAGGCCTACAAACATCACTGTTTTTACTCGTTCTGGGTCGGTTTTGATGATTTTCCACGGCTCTTCATCGGCCAGGTATTTGTTTCCTAGTCGGGCAAGATTCATGAACTCGTTTGCGCTTTCGCGAAAGCGGTACCGTTCCAAGCTGCTTTCTATACTGGCTGGGAAGGCGTTGACTGCATCCAGCGTTTCTTGATCAATGACGGTAAAAGCGCCAGGCTGTGGTACTACTCCATCGTAATATTTGTGGGTAAGAACCAATGCTCGATTGATAAAATTCCCAAAAATCGCCACCAACTCATTATTATTTCTCGCCTGAAAGTCTTTCCAGGTGAAGTTGTTGTCTTTAGTTTCTGGAGCGTTTGCCGTCAATACATAGCGCAACACATCTTGCTGTCCAGGAAAATCTTCTAAGTACTCGTGCAACCAAACCGCCCAATTGCGTGAGGTCGAAATTTTATCGTCTTCCAGATTCAAAAACTCATTGGCAGGCACATTGTCTGGCAATATGAAATCGCCGTGCGCCTTCAACATTGCTGGGAAAATGATGCAGTGGAAGACGATATTGTCTTTGCCTATAAAGTGAAGCAGTTTGGTGTCCTCATTTTTCCAGTAATCTTCCCAATTCTTACCCTCGCGTTCTGCCCATTCTTTAGTGGCAGAGATATAGCCAATAGGTGCATCAAACCACACATACAGCACTTTTCCATCGGCACCCGCAATTGGTACGGGAATTCCCCAGTCTAGATCGCGGGTTACTGCACGAGGTTTCAACCCGTCTGTTATCCATCCTTTTACCTGACCCAGTACGTTCGTTTTCCAGTCGGCAGCGTGGCCTTCTACGATCCATTCGTTGAGCCAATCGCTGTATTGATCCAGCGGGAGGAACCAGTGTTTGGTTTCCTTCAATTCTGGAACGTTACCCGTGATAGCACTTTTAGGATTGATCAAATCTGTAGCATTGTGGGATGTACCACATTTTTCACATTGATCGCCGTAGGATTCTGGATTGCCACACTTGGGACAAGTCCCGACAACGAAGCGATCTGCCAGAAACTGGTCTGCTTCTGGATCGTACAACTGCTCCGTTACTTGCTCTACAAACTTGCCCTCATTATATAACTTAGTGAAGAAATCACTCGCAGTTTTATGGTGTTCTTTGGATGTCGTGCGGCCGTAATGATCAAATGAAATTCCAAATTCGGCAAAAGAATCTCCGATGATTTTATGGTAGCGATCGACCAATTCTTGAGGCGTGATGCCTTCTTTTTTGGCCTTTAATGTGATAGGTACACCATGCTCATCACTCCCACAAATAAAGGCAACGTCTGCGCCTTTTAGCCGCTGATAGCGTGCATAAATATCTGCCGGGACGTAGACGCCTGCCAGGTGACCTATGTGAACTGGTCCATTCGTATACGGCAGGGCCGCGGTAATCGTATATCGTTGTTGATTGCTCATTTTCTACTTTGAAAGGCACAAATTTACACTATCTGTGACAGCTTTACCGTTCTATCGAGCGTGGTTAGATGTGTTGTTTTTTCGCTTTCGCGAAAGCGAACTCACTACAACACCCTATCAAATGAGAGCAAATTATATTAGTGCCGACATAGTTGCAACAGTCTAGAAGATGAACCCTTTAAAAAACGCACCGCTTAAAATGACATTAACTCCCGACCAATCCCTGAATTATAGCCGCTCACCGTTATCTTTGCCGCCCATCAAGAAGAATTTCATGAAAAGAATATTGATCCTTTGTATAGCCCTTGTCTTTTTGTCCTGCAAGGATGATGAAGTACCTGCAAATCCATGGGATGCAGAGCAGTTAGTACAAATGATCGCCAGCGGTAAGGACTGGGAAAAGGAATACAGCGACGCTAACATCAGTACCGAAACCAAATTTCTTGATCAATACAACGCAGAGCGCACCATAAAAACGCTCTACCCAGAAACGGATGATGAGTTAGTGGTGATTTATGACGGCGATAAGGCTCAAGAATTGTATTGGTACAAATCTGGTCAATGGACAACGCCTTATGGCACTGTAGGTGACCCAATCACGGTGATCGAAAATGCAAATGAGGCACCCATCCAGTTTTATGGTCTAGGCTACGACCAGCCAGGAAAAATAAAGATTGATAGCGGTAAACTGGCAGATAAGAAAATCACATTTGCCGCAAGACCTACCTCAGACCTTATACCTTCAGAATACTATAGCAATGCAAGTTTTAACGCGTCGACTGAAGAGGCACTTGCGCTCAAATTATACATTATACGGGTAGAGATGAAAATTCCAGAGACACCTACCACCGAGGAATAAGTCGTTGCTCCACACACAATATCATTTCAATCCCAGCTGTAAGCTATCAACAGCTGGGATTTTGTATTTTCATTGCATACTAATTACCCATTTTATGCCAGAATACCGAAGCTTTACGCCGCTGCAGCAAGGTGATCATATCTGTATTCTTTGTACTGCACGCATAGGCAGTAGTGAAAAACTACAACCCGCCATTGCCTGGCTGGAAAATTTGGGATATCACGTGAGTCTGGGAAATACAGTGGATAAGCAGCATCACCAGTATGGCGGCACAACGGAAGAACGGCTCGCAGATTTCCATAAGGCCTTGGAAAATCCCTCCATCAATGCGATCTGGATTGCACGCGGCGGGTATGGGAGTATCAAGATCGTAGACCTAGTTGATCTGAATCTCATGAAGGGAAACAAATTGTTGATGGGATATTCTGACGTGACTAATATACACGGTCTGTGGCAGCGACATGGCCTGCAAAGTTTGCATTGTTTTATGCCACAGGAGTTACCGGAGAAATCTGTTGAAGTCCGCGAGCAGTGGAACCAATTGGTTACTGGAAAAGGGCATTCTCTGAAGCTAGAAAATGTTGACCGCTTGAAACAGCAGGTTGTGACTGCACCACTTGTGGGTGGTAATCTATCTGTTTTGGTAAGCATGTTAGGCTCCGCTACATTCCCAGATGTAGATGGGCATATTCTTTTTATTGAAGATCTGGATGAGTACCTGTATCACATTGACCGATTGATGACAACCCTGCGCCGTTCCCGTAAATTGGATCACCTAAAAGCCCTATTGGTTGGAGGCATGACCGATTTGCGGGATCACGAGATTCCTTTCGGTAAAACGGCGAAGGAAATTATTATAGAACACACCGAAGGTTTTGACTATCCCGTTATTTTTGATTTCCCTGCAGGTCACGTGACGGACAATTATAGTTTTGCTTTGGGCAGAAAGACGACCATTACCATTAGCGACTCGATTTCAATCACTCAATAAAATGGCAGAACACAACGAGTTAGGAAATCTAGGTGAAGAGCTTGCCACCACCCATCTGATAAAAAAGGGTTACCAGATCCTTGCGCGGAATTATGTGTATCTAAAAGGTGAGATTGATATTATAGCCAGGATGGAAAATGTCATTGTTATTGTAGAAGTAAAAACGCGTTCCACACCAGATTTTGGCGATCCACAAGGTTTCTTGAAGCCCGCACAGATCAAACGACTGGTAGATACCGCAGATTATTTTGTAAAGGAATTAAAAGAAGAAGATCTCGAGGTGCGCTTTGATATTGTTGCGGTTATCATCAATAAGGCGGGCACGAGGGTAGAGCATTTAGAAGATGCTTTTTATCATTTCTAGAAATGAAATCTAATTATCATTTTTGATTTCTTGAACTGTCTCTTGCGCGGTGATAATGGCTTGTTTTAAATTTTCTCCCGTCCCGATTTCCTTTACCAAATAGATATAGACAGGAAAATGGTCACTATAGCCACCCATAAACGTGCTGCCTAAAAAACTTCTAAGTGGATAACCTTTGAAGGCACCGGTTTTAGTGGTAAGAAAGCTAGGGTTGTAGATATGTGCCTGCCAGTATTTATAACCTGGCCTGTTCGCTTCAGTCAAAATGGGATAGGTGAACATGATCTGGTCAAAAATATTCCCAGAATCGCGGTAAAGCAATGTGTTGAAACCATACTTCAGCATTTGCATGTAAGGGTTGTATATCATTTGTGGCTTTACTGTTTCCCTTTTTTGCTGTGTATTTAGAATTACTTTGACACTCTCGTTAGTGGGATCATCGTTGAGGTCACCCATTACAATAATCTTAGCCATAGCATCAATACTGTGCAGACTATCAATTATGGTTTTATTGAGCGCAGCGGCGGCGTTTCTTTTGCTGCGGCTTTTTTGTTCCCCACCACTGCGCGATGGCCAGTGATTGACGATGAACGTTATTTTATCGCCATTCAATTCACCCGTCACCACAATGGGATCTCTGGTAAAAATGCGGACATCATCTGCGTCGTCATAAATCAGCAGTTCCTTGGACACGGCGTTAATCACCTTGAAATCCTTTTTCTTGTACAAGAATCCAGTATCAATCCCGCGTTTGTCTGGAGAGTTAAAATGTTCAATGCCATAATCAAACTGTTTTAAGAGTGGATGATTTACGAGATCCTCCAGCACCTTGCGGTTTTCCACCTCACAGACTCCTATTATAGCAGGTGCTGACTGTGCCTTGTCTGCTCCTATCTTGCTAATTACCAGTGCCATATTGGACAGCTTCTTTTCATACACGGCCTTACGTATACTGGCATCCATTTCCATTATTGGACTGGACTCGTCGTCGATTTCGGTATCATCTACTGTATCAAAAAGGTTTTCCAGGTTATAGAACGCGACGGTTTGAACCTTGTATTCTTTTTTTTCTGAGGACTGTGCGGTTACCGCTTTCGCAAAAGCGAAATAAACCAACAAGCTAACAATTAGATACTTATACATTTTAATGTGTTTAGTAGGTTTATATTTCTATAGATTTATCTGTAAATGTCTAGCTAAAGGTACGTTAGCATCAATAAAAATGTAAATTTATCAACCCCCAGCATTACATTTTTAAACTATTAATAGCGCATGATTCAATTCTACTCTAGGCTTTTAATGCTGGTTGCACTGTTGATTTCAAGCGCGTGCATCGCGCAAGACCTACTCAAGGGACGCGTTATTGACGAACTTACAGAGGAGCCTATCCCGGGTGCGATAGTAAAAATCAGGGCGTCGCAGTTTCAAGTTCTCACAGATGCGTTGGGATATTTTGTTTTTACCCAAGAAATCGAGCAGGGAGACCAGATGGTAATTATTGCCGCGAATGATTATGTGGTGCGCAACATTCCGGTGGTGGTAATTGCAGGAGAAACTATAAATCTGGATCCATTGTACCTACAGGTGGATAATATCCAGCAGGAACAAGCGATTGGGATCATATCACTAACTGAAAACGACCTTTCTGAGGACGAGAATGCGGCTAACAATGTTTCTGGTCTATTACAGGCAACTAGGGATCAATTTTTACGAGCGGCGGCATTTGATTTTAGCGCTACATTTTTCAGACCTCGTGGTTTGAATAGTGAGGATGGAAAGATTCTTATCAACGGTCTTGAGATGAATAAGCAGTTTTCTGGGCGCCCGCAATGGTCAAACTGGGGCGGGATCAATGATTTGCAGCGCAATCAGACCTACACCATGGGTCTGACACCGGCAGATGACACATTTGGCGGGTATGGCGGTGTACAGAGTATCGATATGCGAGCATCGCAACAGCGAGCGGGATCTCAAGTTTCCTATGCCATGGCAAATAGAAGTTATTCTGGTCGTGTGATGGCCAGTTACAGGAGCGGCTTATTGAGCAGCGGTTGGGCTTATGCGGTTACCGCATCAAGAAGATACGGTCAAGAGGGTTATGTGGAAGGAACAGTGTATGACGCTAACTCGTTTAGTCTGAATGTAGAGAGAAAATTGGGCGACAACCATTATTTAAATTTTACAGGGATTTATGCTCCCAATAGACGTGGTCGCCAATCTGCATTAACGGAAGAAATCAAAAATCTAAAAGGAATTGATTACAATCCTTTCTGGGGATTGCAGGATGGTGAGCAGCGCAACGCCCGTATCCGTGAGATTGACGAACCCATTTTGATTTTGAATCATTATTGGAATATCACTCCAAAAGTCAAGCTCCAAAATAACGTTTCCTACCAGTTTGGGAAAATCGGAAACACTCGTATCGATAATGGTGGGACTAGACTAGTTACATTCAATGGTCAGAATGCCTTTCTAGGTGGAGCAACCAATCCCAATCCTGATTATTACCAGAACCTACCCAGCTTTTTCCTGAGAAATGGATCTGATGCACAAAACCTAGCATCTGCTTTTCTCGCGCAGCAAGAATTTGTCAATGACGGTCAACTGGATTGGTCAGCACTTTATGAGGCAAACCGAATTACCCGCGCAAATAATGGAAACTCTATCTATATCATTCAAGAAGATAGGATCAATGATGACCAAATCCAGGCGAGCAGTATTTTGACCGCAGATCTGGCGGACAACATCCTATTAACGGCTGGTGTAGCCTACCGTAATTTAAAAAGCGAAAACTATGCGCGAGTAGGCGATCTTTTAGGAGGAACAGGTTTTCTTGATGTGGATTTCTTTGCAGAAGAAACTACGCAAATCACGCAAGATCTTGCTGCACAATCAGACGTAAGAAACACGAATAG
>JBBSPH010000037.1:0-14190 GCA_038258985.1 Flavobacteriales bacterium | reverse complement strand
TGATCTGTCGCTACCTCATTGTTGAGTGTGCCGGGACGTACGATCGTATAGTTGAGCTGGCTTTTTCTCAAATGTTCGTCTGCATTATGTTTTGCCTGCAAATATTCCTGTAGTTCATCAGCCTCTCCCGGCGCATCTGCACCTCGCGAACTGAGCATTACGAATTTTTTAATGTTGTTCTTACCTGCACTATCGATCATTTTCTTGGCGCCATTTTGATCTACCTCTATCACTTTTTTTCCTCCTGATCCTGCTGCAAAAACAACCTTATCGATATTATGAAAAGCGGCAGATACGTCTTCCTCAAGATCTGCTATTACTGTTTTGATTTGTCGTTTTGTGAATTGATCCACTTGATCCTCATTGCGCACCATGGCGACTGGCTCAAAATATTGGGATTCCTTCAATAAATCAACTACAAATTTTCCTGTGGTACCCGTAGCACCGGCAACTAATACTTTTTCCATGATCTCAAAATACTAAAGAAACACCAGACCACTGCTGGTTGGTTTTACGTTTAACACTAGTTTATTAGACAATCAAGGTTCAAAACCCTGTAGAGTGCTGTATTTTTAGAACATGAGAGAACTAAAACTCATTTGGGATTTCAAAGGTCCTGATGCAGAACTTACCGCCCAGCACCATCTTACACATTTGCGGGAATATATTAAGTCAAACGATGTTGCTGTGCTTGCCAGTGGTTTAGAGCAAATCACCGGCAACCATCATAGTTGCTTTCTCGCGTTGAAGGAAACGGATATGCCAGCAGTAAGGGATGACTTGAAGCCGCACCGTGGTCAACTATGGGAGCAAAATTAGCAGAACAAGAATGGAACAGAGCAAAAATTATTTACAATGGACGCGGGAAGAGTTCATGGTCTATGTCATGAGTTATGCATCAAGATTAGATATAATCCACCATATCGAAGAGAAAAAATTCATTCGTGAACACGCGGCATTAAAGGATTATCTACATATCCAGAAAGAGATACAAGGCGATAGTGATATCGATGCGTTAGAAAAAATCACAGAATATGCGGCCTCTCATCAATTCTCGATGCTTGATAAAGACTTATTGCTTGCAGGCGTCAACCAAATGTTCAAATTCAATAACGAGCAGACTGCTATGGAAAATGGCATTCTCTCCATGCTCCATAAAGTTTTTTCTTAATGAATGTTGACATCCTATCACAGTTAAGAGAAATTGTGGGAAATAGACTTTTGACTAGCGAGCAGTTAAAATCGCGCTATTGTCACATTTGGCATATGGATCAACCCCTAAACGCTTTAGCAGTAGCGCTACCAGAATCTACAGTCGAGGTAAGTAAAATTGCAGAGTTGTGCCATCAACATACTGTCAAGATTGTAGTTCACGGTGGACTTACAAACCTTGTGGGAGGCACACAAACCATCGGAGACGAACTCGTTATTTCTTTAGAAAGAATGAACAAGATCGAGGAAATCGATGAAAATAGCAGGTCTATCACCCTACAGGCTGGCGTTATTCTGGAAAACATACACGCGATAACCGCGGCCAAAGGCTTGCTGTTCCCGCTTAACTTTGGCGCACGTGGGTCTGCCCAGGTAGGTGGCGTGATATCTTCCAATGCAGGAGGTTTACGAGTGTTAAAATATGGAATGACACGTCAATTGGTATTAGGATTAGAAGCTGTAATGGCAGATGGAACGATCATCAATTCACTCAAAAAAATAATCAAGGACAACTCTGGATATGATCTTAAACAACTATTTATTGGTTCAGAAGGTACTTTAGGAATAGTAACACGAGCGGTTTTGAAACTGGAAGAAGCACCAACCAGCCGCAATGCCGCTTATCTAGCGGTCAATGATTACCCGAGTGTGGTACGCCTCCTCAAGTATTTTGATCAGGGACTTACTGGCAAGTTGAGCGGCTACGAACTTATCTGGAGTACTGCCTATGAGCAGATGACCAGCACGAGCAGCGCTGTTAGACCGCCATTACCCTATGAGTACAGTTTCTACATTTTGATTGAGTCGTTGGGAAGCCAACCACTTGAAGACCAGGCAGAGTTCCAGAAATTACTGGAAAAAGCTATTGAAAATAATATGGTGCTGGATGCGGTAATGGCACAGTCACCCAGTGATGTCGAGTGGTTTTTCCGTATACGGGAGGATGTGAATAACCTCACCGATTTCATGACGCATGACCAGCATTTTGACATAAGTCTACCCGTTGCATTGATAGGCAACTACATCGCAGATTGCACAAAAAAACTAGAAGAGGTGAACGGTGTAGATCAAGTATTTGCCTTCGGGCACGTAGCAGATGGAAATATCCATTTTATGATAGGTAAACAGAACCTGGATGAAGATCTGCGACTGGAGATCAACGATATTATTTATTCAGGTCTAGAAGCAATAGGTGGCAGCGTGAGTGCGGAGCATGGAATAGGGCTCGACAAAAAAGCCTACCTGCACATCAGTCGAACGTTGGCAGAAATTGCGCTTATGAAAACACTAAAAATTGCAATGGACCCGAAAGGAATATTAAATCCCGGTCGGATATTTTAATCTGCTTGTGGTTGTGCCGCTTTCGCGAAAGCGAGATTCCTAAAATATTTTGCACACGATTCACTTTGATCAACTATCTCTGCAACGGTACATTTCCCAGTAACAATTTCAGAAATTTAGTAAATGGTAACTGTAAGAAGATCTAATGTGAAATTATTGGGTGATTTTGATATAATCGATCTTGAATTCCTGTGGAAATATGCTATCATCAACCTCAAAACCAGCAAATGTGCCGCCCACAGCGGTGTTAAGCAGTAAATAGAAAGGCTGGTCAAATGGCCAGACCTTTTTGGTTTTTACTTCTGGTTGAAAATTGTAGACTTGGACATCATCAATAAAAAACCGGATGAAATCTGCGGTCCACTGCATCTTGTAAGTGTGGAAGGTGATGGATACATTTTCCGCTTTCGCGAAAGCGGTATTCTTGCTGTCACCGTGACTATCCGTGGTATGCAGCGTGGTGTGGATCTGGTCGGGATTCCTTCCCGCAAATTCCATGATATCAATCTCACCGGAAGCTGGCCAGCCTACCTCGCTGATGTTGCTGCCCAGCATCCAGATCGCTGGCCAGATGCCGACGCCTTGTGGCAATTGTGCCCGCACCTCTACTGTGCCATATTGAAATTCTAATTTGTCTTTTGTATGAATCCTGCTGGAACGATAACCCTCGTCCGTTTTGGTAGAGGTGATAATTAGCATTCCATCCTCAATCGACAGATTATCAGATGTGTAGATCTGTTTCTCCTGGTTACCATAACCACAATTCTCTGGACAACCATCTCCCAACTGATAATTCCAAACCTTAGGATCTAGTTCTGCTTGATTAAAGTCCTCGTGATAAATCACCGTTTCCTGTGCTACACAACCGGTAGCGATTAGCAGAAATACAGATAAACCTTTCAGTAAATTCATAGATTATAATGCTAGATTGAATTTTGCATCCATGATTATTTTGGAACTACCGCCCACACCGAGCTTAAAATCTCCTGATTCTACCTTCCAAGCGCCTTGATTATCATAAAATCCCAAGTGACTTTGATCTAAAGTAAACTCCAAAGTCTTTGACTCACCTGGATTTAAACTAACCTTTTCAAATCCTTTCAATTCCTTGATAGGTCGGATTGTTGATGCAAACTCATCTTTGATGTAGAGTTGGGCAATTTCAGTTCCCATCACGTCACCTGTATTCTTGAGTGTTACGGTTACGTTTACCTTCCCATTTTGGGTGTACTGATTATCAACTTTAATGTTACTATAGGCAAAGCTGGTATAACTAAGCCCATGACCGAATGACCACAAAGGATCGTTGGGAGCATCCTGATAGTGTGACCAGAATACAACGTCCTCACCCGGCAGTATAGGTCGGCCAGTGTTTTTCTTATTGTAATAAATAGGTAACTGACCAACATTTACCGGAAAACTCATAGGAAGTTTTCCTGATGGATTATAGTCTCCATGAAGCACCTGCGCAATGGCATGGCCTGATTGACTACCCGCCTGCCATGACTCAAGTATTGCTGGAATATTCTTGCTTGCCCAGGGTAAGGCCAGTGGTCGTCCATTTGCCAGTACCAAAACCACATTCTTATTCACAGCAAATACTTCTTCCAGAAATTCTTGTTGTAATCCTGGTAAGCCTATGTCTGTGCGGCTGCGGCCCTCGCCACTTTGGTAACCATGCTCACCTAACATGATGACGACAACATCTGCAGATTTAGCGGCTTTCAATGCCTCTTGAGTACCTGTTTTATCAGTGGAGTTGAATTTGACTTCTTTCGCGAAAGCGACATCTTCAGTAACAAAACTAGGCCCACGTTCAAATGTGACTGTATTCCCGGCATAGTTTGCAAAGCCTTCCTCTAAACTCACTGCAGTATTTGATATTGCTCCTATGCGCCAGCTGCCCAAAACGCTATTTTTATCAAAGGCAAGGTCACCCAACACGGCAATTTTTTGACCTGATTTCTTAAGTGGTAATAAGTTGCCCTCGTTTTTGAGTAGAACCATTGATTTACGCGCCATGTCTAGCGAGCCATCCAGCATTTCTTTACTGCCCGTAACGGACGCCTCCATCTGCTCATCGCAATATTTGTATGGATCATCAAACAAACCCAACTCAAACTTTACCTTTAAAATACGACGGGTTGCATCATTGATCACCTCTTCCTTGACCTTTCCATCTGCCACCAGCTGCTCTAAATGATTGACGTACAGATACGATTCCATATCCATATCTGATCCTGCATTTGCTGAAAGTCTAGCTGCCTCTACCCCATTTGCGGCATAACCGTGAGCAATCATTTCTTTAATGGATCCCCAGTCAGAAACAACAAATCCATCAAATTTCCAACGATCCTTGAGTATGTCGCGCATCAAAAAAGCATCTGCACTTGCAGGGATGCCATTGAGGTCATTGAAGCTATTCATGAAGGTACGAGCACCTGCATCGACTGCCGCTTTAAATGGCGGGAATACCGTGTTATAAAGTGTGGCGGTACCTAAATCTGCCGTGTTATAGTCACGACCAGCCTCTGCAAAGCCGTATGCAGCAAAATGTTTTGCACAAGCCGCAATGGTAAAAGGATCTGAGAGATCTTCTCCCTGAAAACCTTTCACACGTGCTGTAGCTACCTGGCTTCCAAAATAAGGATCTTCCCCTGCACCTTCCATGACACGTCCCCAGCGCGCATCGCGGGAAATATCAACATTAGGAGCAAATGTCCAGTTGAGTCCGGCTACCGCGGCTTCTTTGGCGGCTAATCTTGATGCATTTTGAATCGCATCAAGATCCCAGCTTGCCGCCTCGGCTAATGGTATAGGGCTCATGGTCTGATAACCATGAATGACATCAAATCCAAAAATTAATGGAATTCCAAGACGACTCTCTTCTACTGCAATTTTTTGAACGGCACGTACATTGACTACGCCACGGACATTAAGCATTGAACCTACTAGCCCATCCCGAATATCCTGTGTTTTTTTGGCAGCATCACTTTGATCTGCTACAGGACCTGTAAAATCGCGAAAACCATTGTACTGGTTCATCTGACCAATTTTCTCCTTAAGCGTCATCAGTGACAATACTGAATCTACTCGCTGATCCAGCGCGCTCATTGAGGTTACAGGAGCTTGCGGAGCATCACTTTGAACCGTCGAACTAGTTGCTTTTTGGCTACATGCTGCGATTAATAAACTTGCTCCCAATACAACCATGGGAAAGGTCTTCAGTACTTTTTTCATTCTTTTATTCTTGATAAACTCGAATATAATCAACCTCCATGGTACTTTGAATAAAATTAGGATCAATGTTGCCACCGAAGTTGCCACCCATTGCAACATTCATGATCATAAAGAAATCCTTGTTGAATGGCAGGTTAGCATTATTACTCACAAGATGCACTTGTTGACCATCTACGAAAAATCGTATCGACTCTGCCGTCCACACGGTTCTGTAGGTATGAAATTCCGTAGAAACGTTAGGAACTCTAAGCTCACCACCATCTGCATTTCCTCCTGACGCTCCTGGGCGGTGAACTGTGCCGTAAATAACATCCTGATTATTGCCGATGTGTTCCATGTAATCAATCTCTCCAGCTGCTGGCCATGGGTTGGTTTGATAATCGGCGCCTAACGACCATATCGCTGGCCAAGTTCCGCCACCAGTTGGGAGTTTAGCACTAAATTCTATAGTGCCGTACGTAAATTGATAAAGCCCTTCTGTTTTGATACGGGAAGAAGTGTATTGTTTTCCCATGAAGGCTTCCTTGATAGCTGTGATCTTTAAGGTTCCATTAGAAACGCTTATATTTTCTGAACGGTCCGTATAGAATTGCTCCTCATTATTCCCAAAGCCGTCATTTCCTGTACCCGTGTCAAAAGTCCATTTTGTAGGGTCTGGCGCACCAGCCACATCAAATTCATCAGAAAAGACTAGGCTACCTGCTGGAGTCCCAGTGCCACCCCCACCTCCTGGAGGCACAATAGCATTAGGATCGTCTGTAGAGAAAATATGGTACCATGCTAGATCTCCATTCATTATACCACGAACGACCATTCTATTTTCAGTTAGGCTAATAATATCATATTCACTGGTATTGATAAAATAACTCATGAAACCACCGTCACTAAATATCATACTGGTTCCTCTTTTCTGATCCTCTGGAACTACCGTTTGCGATGGAGCCAGCGTCACAACTTTCGTTCCTGCAGTATTGTAATCGTAGCAGAAGTCAAACCCGTTTGAACCACCTGCAACACTTTCAAAAGATCCATTAAAATAGGTTTGCCCCATATTATTTAACTGGTAATTCAATTGATCGCCATTTAAGCTAAATACCAGTTGATCCATGTAAAGGCATAATGCCTCTGGCGCCGCATTTTTTTCAAAAGGCTGCGCAGCGTAGAATGCTGGAAAGGTATTGTTTGCATCACCTGAATTATTATTGGGCCCAACACCTAAATGACCTGTTTCTGCCGCAGCCCAATACCATGTTTTTGAGCCGCCGCCGGTTAGCAATTGTTTTGCTTCATCATCATTAAAGGCACTAAAAACGGTCACTTCAACAGCCTGACTAGTGGTAGCTCCACCTGTTCCTGTAGCATTGACGATTACCGAGAATGTATTGAGTCCAGGAGAAACAAATCTGTGTTGGGTACTTCCCGTAAATGAAGAACCTGTGCGATCATCGCCAAAGTTGAACGTATAATTCAAAGCGTTATCTGCGGTTGCGGTAAAGGAAACCAATCCTGAACCGTCACCTTGAGGATTAGCAGCGTCCTGTCCAACAATGGAAAATGTCAAATTTAGGTTTGATGGCGCGGTAATCGGGCCAAATTCCGTATCATCTTCCTGACAGCCAGAAAGCATCAAGCCAACAAAAAGCATCAAGCAAATTTTATTAAATATTTTCATAGCTGTATGTTTAATTTATTAATTCAATTTGATCAAAGTAATAGTCTGACCCCACGCCATTGTTTCCGAAGTCAAAGAATACGACCACGCGCTGGTATTCATTTGCATTGTTCACACCGGAGAAATCATAGACCGCGTCCTCCCATTGGTTGGCCACAGAATTGGTAAAGTCCCGCTCGATGTTGATCGTATTTCCATTAGTCAGGTTTTCCAATTTGAGCTTAACAATAATTCCGCTTTGTGGCGCCCTGATTTTCATCCTGATTTTAGAAAAAGAAGAAAAATCAATGGGCTCTGTCAACGCAATGGATGAACCGGCAAAATTTTCCGCTCCAGTTGGTTTAGTAGTCTGCGCTACCATTGCGGTGGTGTTAATTCCCGTAGGACTTGGGTTAGTCGCCACCACTGTATTGGCACCACCGAAGCTCGAAAAAGTATACGGTACCTGCGCCTGATCAAATGTCAATGGCAGTCGCACGGGCGTAGAACCATCTGTGAAACGAGCATCGTCAAAATAGAAGATTTCTCCCTGTCCTGCATTGCCAAAATCAAAGAAAAAGACCATTTTTTGATAATCAATTCCAGTATCAATATTCCCGAAATCAAAAACCAGTTCTTCCCACTGATTTGCAACGGTAGTTGGCACATCCACTTCCCGAGAAATAGATCCATCGGTCAGATTTTCAAGCTTTAATTTAACAGTAACCCCAGCTCTGGGAGATCTTATTTTAAGAGCTATCCGTTGATTATTTGAAAAATCAATGGGATCGTCCAATGTTAATATCGCTCCTGCGGAAGGCTGCGCGCCACTAACCTTTGTGGTACGGGACACATTACCACTCACGTTGATACCATCCTGGAAGGGGTTGGTCACCACTACAGTAGGCGCACCACCGAATTCAGAATAAGTATAAGTCAATACGATAGATTCAAAATTGATAGGCAATTCCAATTTTTCTAGACTTTGGTTCGTCTGTTCTATATCATCAAAGAAGAACCTATCGCCACCACCCGTATTTCCAAAATCAAAGAAGACAATCACCTTAGAATAACTTTGCGTCAAATCTGAGTTTGTAAAATCAAACAGTAGTGTTTCCCATTGATCAACCACACTGGTAACGACATCAACCTCTGTAGCAATATCGCCATTTGTTGCATTTTCCAACTTCATCTTCACGGTAGCGTTTGCTACGGGAGACAAGACCTTCATGCGTATTTTCTTTAAGGTTGAAAAATCGATGGGACTGTCCAGTTGAAGGACAGTTCCCGCAAAGACTTCAGCACCATTTGTTTTGAGTGTTCTTCCCACAAAACTGCTGTTATTCCCTGCGATTTGTGGGTTATCCGCTTTCGCGGAAGCGGCACCCCCAAAATCTCCAAAAGTGTAGTTCAAAGTAGGTGATTCAAATGTGATGGGTAGTAGCACCGGGTCTACAATCGTCACATCTTGTGTAGCTGTGGAAGTGGCAGAGCCACCGCTAAACGCACGGACAGTAACGGTATAGGTACCTATCGCAGCATAGGTATAGCTAATTGAACCACCCGCTGCTAGAGCGACGGGTGCAGCATTTGGGTTTTCACCGAAGGTAACGTCATACATAGTGGCGAAATCTGCCATAGCACTCACGTTAACCGTAAATCCTGAAGAAGGGTCTTTTGCAATTGTGATTTCGATATTTTCGGGAGCTCTGAAGGAAACCATAAGGTCTTTAACAACCTCGGTAATCTTACCGTTTATTCCAATAGCTTGCACTCGGACGGGATAGTTGCCTTCAATATAGTTGCGTTGAGTGCTTTGACCTATTCCTAGTTCTACACTATCTGGAGTACCATCGCCATAAAAAACCTGAAACTTTGCTGCTCCTCTTGCAGTAGGTGTTATGGTAACTGTTCCCGTATTGTCTTGAGTAATGCTGAAAGTCGCATCCACATTTTCCGGCGCATCAAGTGCGTTTACCTCATCATTCAAATCGTCTGAATCACAAGCTGAAAATGCGGTGAACAGCAACAAGACGTATAGATATTTTATTTTCATGATCTTTTTCATATCAATTAATAGTTAGGATTTTGTTCCCAGCGGTTTCCTGTCAGTAGGATTTCATCCAGTGGTATGGGGAAAACCTCATGTTTTCCTGCTGTAAATCCGGTAATGTTTTGGGTAGCACGGCCAGTTCTTACCAGATCGAAAAATCGATGACCTTCCCCCACCAGCTCTACGCGACGTTCTTGATAAATTGCATCTAGCAAAGCACTTCCAGCACTATTTACATTTCCTAGAGTAGCTCGGTTACGCACTCTGTTTAAATATCCCCTTGCAATATCATCTCCTAGATTACCACGACTATAGGCCTCTGCAGCCATTAGTAATACATCTGCAAAACGTATGGATCTATAATTATTGGGATTGGTTAGATTTTGATCACCGGTGTTCAAATCTCCTTTTCTAGCAATGTACTTTCTATTGTAAAAGCCAGTATGTTCGAAACCTGTATTGAAGGTCGCGTTGTTTGCCGCTGCAAACTCGTCTATGTTGAGAATGGCGACATCGCGTCTAACATCACCATTTTCAAAGGCAGCATATGCTTCTGCAGTTGGTAAATTGAAACTGAATCCCGAATCAAACAATGGACCGTCGTAATTACGGATTCCGTTGAACCCAACGGCTACATTACCCTCGCTACATTGCAAACATCCAAACCCAGCCCCTTGAACATCAGAATATTGTACTTCAAATACCGACTCTATATTGTTCTCGTTATCATTTTCAAATATGGTGCTGTAATCTACAACTAGATCATAGCTACCAGTCGCAATTACATCATCCAACACGCTTGCAGCTTGAGGGAATTTGTTCTGGTATAGATATACTTTACCTAGCAATGCCTGTGCAGATCCTTTAGTTGCACGACCAATATCTGCTGCGGTAGCATCCAAATTATCCACGGCATATTGAAGATCTAATTCTATCTGTGCATAAACTTCTTCTGTTGGAGTTCTGTCAAGATCGAACTGCTCCCCAAAAAGAACCCTCTTGTCCACCACTAATGGAACATCACCGAAAAACTTGACCAACTCAAAATAATAATAAGCACGTAGGAATCTAGTTTGCGCAATCACATTTGCCTTTCCAGGAAAGTCCGTTTTGTCTTGAAATTCCATGATGTAATTGGTACGGGTAACGCCAGCGAACATCCACCTCCATAAATCCTGTAATTGGGCATTAACAGGAGTGTGGATCATATCATCAATTTGCTGGAATCCTGGTACATCTGACGCATTCTCACCACCTGCCAGTGTATTGTCAGAGGCTATTTCACCTATCATTACATTGATATAGGTGGATTGCAATAGATCATACGCAGCGACAAGCGCTCTATCATAATCTTCCTGCGAATTGAAGAAGTCCTCAGAATTTTCATCCCTGCTGTCAACATCAATATATTCCTCGCTGCAGGCGTTGATCATTAGCGCAGTTAGCAATAACGCAAAAATCGGGTTAAGTAATTTTTTCATGTTCATTTTTTAAAATTTGACGTTTGCTCCTACTATAATCGTACGCGGTAATGGGTAGAATCCATTATCGATACCGCTACCAATAGGCGCTCCATTAGAGGCGCTAGGGTCAAAGCCTCGATATTTTGTCAATGTGATAAGATTATTTGCAGAAGCATAAAAGCGTAATTGCTTAATGCTGTTACGGTTAACAAAATCATTGTCAATCGTGTATCCCAACTGTACGTTCTGCAACCTCAAGAAAGAACCATCTTCTACAAAAAATTCGGAGAAAGCGCCATTGGAATTCGCCCCATTTGTAACTCTTGGAAATTCATTTGTTGAACCTGGACCGGTCCAGCGATTCAACTCATTTGTTGTGGTGTTCGTGAAACTCTGGTTGCGTTCATAATTGCGCACGATGTCATTGCCTAGGGATGCATACAGATACGATTGAAAATCCCAGTTTTTATAATTGAAGTTGAGATTTAGGCCCATGGTTACATCTGCAAGCGGGTCGCCTATGTAGGTTCTATCTGCAGTGGTTATTACTCCATCTCCATTGAGATCAACATACCTTAAGTCTCCCGGTTGTTGCACGGCACCTAAAGCTATTTGCGATGGAGCGGCAGCTGCTTCCTGTGCGGTCTGGAAAATACCATTTGTCTGGTATCCGAAAAATGCACCTATAGGCTGACCTACTGCCATTCTTGAAATAAGTGGTTGACCCACACCAAAGTTTCCGCCCTCAATAAAACCTACTGAATTTTCTACCGAGAGCACTTCATTCTTAAGTGTGTCCACATTATAACTTACACGATAATTAAAATCGTCACTAGTTTTATCGCCGTAGGAAAGGGCAAATTCAAAACCTTGATTCCTGATATCACCACCGTTTATAAATGGCGGGCTTGCTCCAGGCGCGCCCACACCTAGCGTTCCAGAAACGGTAGGTACAACAAGAAGGTCTTCCGTCTTTTTATTGAAATAGTCTGCGGTAAAAGTAAGTTTGTCGCCTAAAAAATTTGCGTCAAATCCGACATTACCAGAATACTGTTCTTCCCATGTGATTTCAGGTTTTGACAACGCTCCAGCGGCTGCACCAAAAACCAACTGATCGTTAAAGATATACTCACCCTCTGCATTCAACAGGGAAATGTAACGGAAGGGCGGGATGCGGTCATTACCCAATATACCATACGACGCGCGAAATTTAAGGAATGATACCGCGCTGGAGCCAGAAAGGAATCCCTCGTTGCTGGCAACCCAACCTAAACTTGCACTAGGGAAATAACCAAATTTGTTTTTAGGACCAAATGCGGTACTCCCATCGCGGCGCATAACTGCAGAAAATAGGTACGTTTCCTTATAATCATACTGTAGTCGTGCAAACTGTGACCACAGGCGGCTGTCAAATTGATCATTGCCATTGACAAAATTGTCTTCAACTGTGTCTGCATTACTTAGACTTGCATTACTAAAATTAATTCCAGCTGTAGCCGGTTGGGCTATGTCATAGCGGCCCGTAAATCCATTGAGTTTTCCCGTTGATCTAAAGGCACTCAATCCCACTACAGCTTCTACGTTATGCGCTTTCGCGAAAGCGTGCTCGTATTTCAAAAACGCATCATATGTATAGTCGCGGAAGTACTGGCTATACGTATTATAGACCGGCGTATCATTATTAAACACCTTTCCCGAACCATAATTTGCAATGGGTGCAAAACTATCTCCGTTGACCTCGGCATAATTGACCTGGATCCTTGCATTTGCTTCAAAACCGTTCAGAAATTTATAGGAGAGACCAAAATTTCCAGTGATCTTATCTACATAATTATCATTAAATGTATTTGCTAGTTGGGCAAGTGGGTTGATCACCTCATTTCCTAGATTTTCTGCAATGGAAAAGTCACCGTTTGCATTGCGTACCGGAATCGTAGGATTCATATTGACTGCATTAAACAGTACAGAACCTAATGCATTTTCACTGATCGTACTGCGCTTATTTCTGGTATAAAGCACACCTGTCTTCATGGAAAGATTATCTGTCCAGTTATGATCAAAATTAAATCGCAGGGTGCTTCTCGTAAATCCAGATTTGCTTAATCCTACAACTCCATCCTGGCGCAATAAAGAAGCGCCAAATGAATATGCAGAGTTTTCTGTACCGGCTTTGATTCCTATGTTATTGCTAAATATAGGGGCTGTTTCCAATACCTTATCCTGATAGTCCGTGTACGGTAAATTCTGAACATTATTAAATGGTGCTTGCTGCCCATTATTAGTGAATGATTCGTTGATTATGAGTGCATATTCCGTTAAATTGAGTGTGGGCAAACGTCTAGATGCCTGTTGAAATCCTGCGTAAGCATCGTAATCCACTGTTAGCGGTTGGTTTTTTCTACCATTCTTAGTCGTTATAATGATTACACCATTTGCGCCACGCACTCCATAAATACCTGCTGTTGCATCCTTTAAGACAGAAATACTCTCTACATCACCCGGATTGACAACACTCAGATCCTCAATGACAGCTCCATCTAAAAGAATGAGTGGTCGAGAATCTCCATTTGTAGACACACCTCTAATCCTAATGTTGGAGGATGCTCCAGGTGCACCGGACTGGGATGTGATTTGAATACCTGGGACCTGGCCTTGCAAAGCTTGTTCTATCCTTACAGGCTTTAGGTTTTCGATGGTCGCTTCATTCACTACGGAGACTGCCCCTGTAATTTCCTTTACACTTTGGGTTCCATAACCGACTACGATAACCGCATCTAGACCTGCAATATCTTGCGCAAGTGAAATATTCATTGTACCAGACGCGTTGATTGCGACTTCATTAGTCTTATATCCTACATAGGATACGACTAGTATTTCGTCAACTTCTGCTCGAACGGTAAAAAGTCCGTCAAAATCTGTGGTCGTAGCGCGATTAGTTCCTTTTACTACCACCGTGGCTCCCAATAGAGGTTCTCCAGATGTCGCATCTGTTACCTTACCATTAACCGATTGCTGCGCAAACGATATAGTGGAGAGTAGCAAAAGTCCAAGTGTAATTAATTTATTCATCCTTTGATAGTTAAGATATTGATAAATATAAGTTCATATTATTATCAATATCACAAAAGGATCGCTACATGATCACTACATCCGCAATATTAACGGATGTAGCTACATTTAGCGAAAACTAATTCGTCATTTAGTAGTAAAATCAATGGCTACGACATGAT
>JBBSPH010000036.1:0-14328 GCA_038258985.1 Flavobacteriales bacterium | reverse complement strand
CCTGCATCTGTATTTAGGTCAAGCAGTAGTTGAATAACCTTCTCGCCCGTTTCTTCATCCAGGTTTCCGGTGGGCTCGTCTGCAAATAGAATCGACGGACGATTAGAAAAAGCTCTTGCCAGTGCTACTCGTTGTTGCTCGCCACCTGATAGTTGGGATGGATAATGGTGCGTACGATCACCCAGGCCTACCTTTTCCAGCAATTCTGCAGCTCTGGTGGAGGCGGTTTTATCACCTTGAAGTTCTAGCGGTACGCTTACGTTTTCTAGGGCAGTAAGCGTGGGCAGCAATTGAAAATTCTGAAAGATAAATCCTACTTCCTTGTTGCGCAGCGCTGCGCGTTCATCTTCATTCAGTTTGCTTAGGTCATGTCCGCAAAGCTCGACGGTACCTTTATTGGGTTGATCTAGACCGGCACACAACCCTAACAAGGTCGTTTTTCCACTACCGGATGGTCCTATGATAGAAAAGGTTTGACCTTTCGTTACGTCAAAGCTAATGTTATTGAGCACCGTGAGTTCTTTGGAGCCGCTGTTGTAGGTCTTTTCAAGACCTGTAATCTTTAATATCTTTGTCATTTGGTATTTTAATAATCCCGCTGAATCATGCTTGAATCTAAAACTATGCAAACCCTTTTAAACAGAGCAATTTCGCAGTCCGGGAACCTCATAAACTTTTGTTATATCCTAGTCGCATTTTTATTGATTTCTTGCGGCAATGGCACATCAACCACCACAAATGAATCCCTAGAAACAACTGAGACGGATTCTAATTCACCAGAGCTTACTGCTAAAAAAACCATCCTGTTTTTTGGCGATAGTATTACCGCAGGTTATGGGCTTGACGATACCAATGATGCCTTTCCCGGAGTTATCCAATCAAGAATTGATTCGCTTGATCTAAACTATGAGGTAGTTAATAGCGGCGTAAGCGGCGAGACAACGGCTGGTGGAAAAAGCAGGATTGAATGGATACTGAATCAGGAGATTGACATATTCGTATTGGAACTGGGTGCCAACGATGGGCTACGTGGCGTTGCCTTATCAGAAACTCGATCCAATCTTCAAGATATTATAGATGCTGTAAAAGCAAAGGATCCAGCCATAGAAATTATCCTTGCGGGAATGCAATTGCCACCCAATATGGGACAAGAATACACCACAGAGTTCAAGAATATCTTTACCGATCTCGCCGTGAAAAATGATATCGCGCTCATTCCCTTCATATTATAAGATGTTGGTTGTATAAACTCGTTAAATCAAAACGACGGTATACACCCGACTATTGAAGGCCACAAGATAGTTGCCCAGAATGTGTGGGAAGTTTTGGAAGGCGTAATTACTAAACCTTAAACAAGATTATGTTTTTTTTACAAGTGTCTCTAGTTTAGTTCGCTTTCGCGAAAGCATTAGTTAGAATAGTCTCTCCACAGCTTGATGCTACAACAATCGAATTCTAGTAATCCTTTTGATACGCTATTTTAACCCACACTTCATAAGTTTCGTCATCTTGTTCGATGTCCAAGACAATAACTGGTTGATCCTTGACTAGAACATCACCATTTACCGCGGCAGACTGATTATTTATCATGGGAGAATCGTAAGTTTTAATCGTTTTGGTAGGGTAGATCACGTTATCTGGTAATGGAAAACCATCAGCATCTTTATTTTTGTTGAACAGTTCAACTTTAATCACTTTCTCACCATCTACATTCATGGGAACGTAACCCGTTTCATCCATAAATGATTGTACACGCTCCCGTGCCTCATCATAATGTTTTGCATCTTCTTCAAATTCTATAAGATAATCCGTATAAATATTGAGCGTATTCATTTCCAAGGCATAGGCCCAAGTGTCATCATCGTTCGTTACTACCGCAACATCGTCGGCGGTATCTTCCACGGTATCTGAATCAAATATCCAAACCAGTAAAAACGGGAGAATGATTGCAGCAGCTGCACCAATGATAAAGGCTTTCCATGGTTTTTTCTAGTATAGACTCGTTTTATCTTCTTTTTTCTAGATGGAACTGCAGTCACTACGGGTTCTCCATTTGTAGCTGTCTGCTTTTCAAACTGCACCCGCAGGTCGTCTACCAATCTCTGGGCACCTAAATCAAAACCTTGTGTAAAGTCTATAAATTGGGTTCTAACCATTCTCAACGGCACATCACATTCCTCTATTTTAATGGGAATCACGGGAATATTGGAACGCTTTGCAAAGGCGATTTCATCCTTTACGTTTTCTGATGCTACCGAGGTTTGTGACAACACCAGCACCATAGCATCTGCTTTTTTTATCTGAGTCTCAAGAACATCATCCCATCCTTGACCTACGGGTATTTGCTCATCAAACCATATATCAAAATCTTGTTTGCGCAAGACGTCTACAAGGTGCCTTACATAATCCTTGTCTGCTCGGGAATAACTTATAAATAGTCGTTTCATAATGGTTGGTTTAAGGTTTTAAGCAAGAAATATATTTTTGAGAAAGAGTACAAAATCATCGTTGCTCGTATTCTTCAGTGTGGAATACGCTACATAAGCATTGGTATGCATGAATATCTTTTCTCGGACTCCGGCGGTCGCTGCTGCGGTTCTGTAATGTTCTATGGCGGCTTCAAAATCGGCTAGATACATGCTGGCTTCGGCAATGGTTGCTGCCTTCCACATGCTGTCAAATGGATCTTGTTGGGCTAGCTTTCGCGAAAGCGTCGCATACTTTGTCATCTCAGACCTATCTTCATGATGAATTAGTGCCAAAAAGGCCAGGTTGATGGCTGTAAAATACATTTGGTCGTTATTGAGCTCGGATTCCGCTTTCTCAAATGCTTGCTTGTATAGTTTAAAGCTCAACTCGCCGTCTGCATCTTTCATCGATTTTAGATAACGTCTCTTGACACGACCCGCTAGTAGACCTAATAAGTGCAGGCTATCATTTGATTCCAATGCCTGGTTTGCCAACTGTATCGCGTCTTCCAGCCTATCAAGGCCTTCCAGAGCAAATAGTAAATTACGGATACCTTTAGGTCCTAAAGTCACGCGGTCTGACCATAATTCTCTTACTACTGCATCATAGTCCCCTTTCAAAAGGTTGATTTCCTCCCGGTTAGTATATTCGTTGGCAAATTCACCACCCGTCAATGTCTTTACAATTAATTGATATCCATCGTGCTGCTGATTATCTGGTTGCACCATACTAAAATGGTCACCTGCAACATAAATATCTTGCACTGATGGGAGTGCACCAAAACTCGTATCTGCAGGTACCCAGTTATCCTGTGTCCCTATGGCATTGACCACTGTAAATGGTACATGTTCAGCAAAGGCTTGATCCCACCGTTCCCGCAACTGAGTCATAAAATTCCCTGACTTACTGTAGATTTTTGAATCTTCATCTCGAGCAGTAGCATTGGTATGTGAGATTCCTAGATGCGGCACGCCCATGAAAATGAGGTGACTTATTTTATTGTGTTCATATGGCTTCAATTGTAGGATGGCTAGTTGAAGGGCTATACCACCCACTCCGTGAGCGACGAGAGCTATTCGTTTGTAATCCATAAATCTATGCCGCAAACTGGAGGCGATGTTGTCTGCCAATTTTATTACGTCCAACTCGCTGGCCCAGATATTTTTACCCATTTCTAAGGTGTAGTTTTCTGAAAAGCCTAACGGGAACAAATCCCAACCATCCATTGCAGTTTCATCGGCAAGTAACGTTGGTATAGCTCCAAATGATTGATGTGCCTCTCCCGCAAAGCCATGTATAAACACGACGGCATTCACACCATGGTTTTCTCTAAAACTGGTCACCACTTCTTTACTACTTTCTAGATTATTTACAGCGGTGGTAGTGGTTGCTGTAGCGTTTCTTGAAACGGATTTCTGCGAGTTGCGGCTCAATATAAAATCATCATACATCTGCAATGTCACAAATGGACGTTGTATACTTTTTACCTCAGGTACTTTGCGCATGACGTGATTGATGACATCTGTCATTCTCACGTAATCTTCATCAAAATTCTCTTTGTGTTTTCCTTGCAGAACTTCCAGCAAACACGTGGTGAAAACACTGTTTACTGCATCGTTTGGAATGATCCATGAAAGCTCTTCAGCCCGACAAGAGGATAATATTGACATACCGCGCCCGTCGTCAATTTTATGAATCATCCCTTCAGGATTGGTGAGTCTTTCTTTGAGATTTGATTTGGAAAGGTTTGGGCTGGACTTGGTCATTCCTTCTGCATGGCAGCAATCCAGCATCATGATAAGTCTGCGGGTTTTGAGCGCCTTCAATTTTTCCTTGAGTTCTGTAGCTAATACCCAAGTAGTGCTGTAATTTTTTGCGTCAAAATTATTAGGCACCCAGTAATAGTGGGATTGATTCAGTTCTTCTGGTTTTAATTGATCGTGTTTATTTTCTAATTCTAGGATGTCATTATCTGTATAGGTACCTCCGTGACCAGAATAAAATAATAGTACAGATGCATTTTCATCTGCTTTTTCTATCAATGTATCAAAAGCTTTGAGAATATGCTCTCTGGTAGCTTCTCCCTCTGTGAGCAATTGAATATTTTCCTCTGGATATCCCGCGATTTTAGGATCTTTCAATAATGTAGCGATGGCCTGCGCATCCCTTACACTTGCTGGTAAATCTGCTCCTACACCTATCAATAAAGCATATGCGTTTTTTAGTGTTGTCATGGCTCTAGATGGAATTATATAAGCGTTGTAAGTCTTCTACTTGATGGCGTTTTATGGATAGAGGAGCGGTTTCCAAAGCTCTCAACAATGCGACTATCTTTTGAGCATTGCCTTGACCGATCACCTGCCGTTGACCAAGCGCTATTGCTAATTCTTCTAGATTTTTATTCTGTACGTCTACCGCATTTTCACTAGCGAGTTCAGTTAGTGTTTCCCGCAGTGATTTCTTAATCGCTATGACTTGATCCATTGGATCGTTTGCAACGGTATTTTGAGTTAAAGTATGTGATTTTGAAGTGGCAGCGATAGGCTCGCTTTCTTGAAAGATTTCTTTGGCCTGCTCTAGGGCTGTTTCAAAATTTAGTGACAATCCCGTGGCACTTGCCGTAATGGAACCTAACCTATTGAAGGAATTTGCAATATTCTTGCGGAAAAGCAACACAATAGTAACAAGGCTCAAAGGCCAGACTAGCGCTTCAATTAGCGCAATGCATTCTTGGACGGTCATAGTAAATATTTTAAATTAGTGCCAGTAAATCATCATCTTTTTAAATTTAGGGGTTGTACTTAGGGACTTAAAATAAGGGTCGTTTTGGAAGGTTCTAGAGGTGAAAATACTTCCTGATGCTATGGATTGTCGCAATAATAAAAGTGCTTTATCTTCATTACCCATAGCGGCATAGTAGCGTGCGAGTTGATAGTCGGTAGCTCCATAGTCATAGGAATTTTTCAACTGTTGCATGCTGGCTAACACCATTTCAGCTTGTTTGGACTGGTTAGTTTTAGCCAAAGCTATTGCCTTAAGGGAAAGCAATGATTTGTCCTTTGGATTCTTTGAGAGCAGTGAATTTGTCATTTTCAGAGATTTCTCATAATCACCTGTATAGACCAGCGCTTCTAGCACTTGATGGTTTTCAAAGCCTTTGGATAATTCTATAGTCTTTAAGAAGTTCGCTTTCGCGAAAGCGGCATCACCCACCAACAACGCTTCTTCACCAGCAAATGAGTAATAACCTGCGAGATCCTGCAAGTTGGTCTGGACCTCCCGCTGGTTAAATAGTTTTTGTAATTGATCCTTTTGGTCGCTTCTCACGTAAGCGGAAATAAGCGATTTGGTCAAAACGGTGCTGCCTAGTTTCAGGTTAATGGGTTGCAGACTGTCTATCACTTGCTGAAATTTACCCAGCTCAATCAAAGCCAGAGCATTGACGTAAAGCCGTATCTCGCATATGTAACAGTTGGTCAAATCAACTTGATGCATGGAAACTTGATTGAAAATAGCCTCGACATCTTGCGGTCGATTCACATATTGCAGTGCGACTGTCATCGTCCCGCTATTGGTCATTAAATCCTTGGGAGTATACTTGTACTCTTCCCTGATCGTTGCGTAAATCTGGTCATTCTTGCCCTTAATTAATGCTTCATAATGTTTTAAAAGATTTGCCTGTCGTTTGTTCTTAAAATCCGTGGCCTTGATTTGTAAACGCAATGAATCTGCGACTTTATAATTCTCCAAGCCATAGTAGTGTGCTACACGCAGGACTTGTGGCTCAAAAAAGTTGGGGTCTTCAGTAATTGACTTGTTGAGCAAACTGAGATACAACTCTGGTTGATCTTGATTAGCTTTTGCTTCTAACAACGCCTCATAGCTGCTAAATTTGGGTGGGCGCTCCTGCAAATTGAGGGATTGATCCTTGTCTTCAAGAAAGAGATAACCCATGATCAATTGCTTGACGCTTTCAACGCATTCCAGCGGGTTTTCCTGATCACAATATTGTGGTTTGAAAGAAATCAAAAGCTCTGATGTATCTCCCGTACTTACGGAAGCTTGTAATACTAGCCGATCATTATCTATGAAATAGTTACCAGAAATAATTTTACTTGGTTTTATATATTTTTTCAGCACATTTTCTGCATCTGTAGAAGTAGGAATTCCAAAATCTTTCGAATACTGTTGAATAGTTTCTGTAGAAAAAACCTGTGCAATTTGTTTCTCATTGATACCGTGGACGATCCAGTCTGCCGCCATTTTACCCAGCACATTCAATTGGTCGTTACCTGTATTATTACCAAATTTAAGTACCGCAATCTTATCTGATACATCTACTATACTGGACGTCGCTACAGCAATAACAGTATCCTTATTCGGCCCACGATCATTTAAAAAATTTGCTTTACCTATCAGAATACTTATAAAAGCACAGGTGACAGCTATCACTGACAAACTTGAAAAATACATTTTCTTGAAAGCTGCAATCCCAGCAGCATCCACTGCCGGCACATCGGGACCATGTTCGGTTTCATTGTTCACTTTGAACTTATAGATGTAGTAGAGGTAAAATGGAAAAGCAACCAAAAGCAACAATATCAAACTCGTTACAGACTTTTTTGGCAATCCGATAGGTTCCCAGATAACTGCCATGACTTGTAGCAGTACCCAGGTTGACACCAGATAGATGGAAATAAATTTTAATACATCTTTTTTCTGGCACTCATGTATGAAGTTTTTTATGGTCATGGAGTGGTTGGCTCGCTTAATAAACTGAAAAATAACGAATTATGGCAAAACATTCATTAACTTAACCTTCTAATATTCTAACTTAACTCAAAAATTATGAGCGATTCACATTCTCCACAAAACGACAATCAACCTAAAGGAACTCCAAAACCTGCTGAGGGTGTTCCCAAGACTGGCGTAAAAATCAATCCCAAGGAGGGTACTCCAAAACCTGGGGTAAGCATTAACCCGAAGTAAATAGGTAAAAGTATCAAACAACAAAAAAACCCATCCCGCAATGCGGGATGGGTTTCTAATTCAATTCTAATTTTCAAAAGAAAACCAGATTGTCAAACGATTGGTTTACTTATAGTACCTTAACGTTTACTGCGTTCAATCCTTTGTTTCCTTCTTTAAGATCAAAAGATACTTCATCGCCTTCGCGAATTTCGTCGATCAATCCTGAGATATGTACGAAGTGGTCCTTGTCAACACCTTCTTCAGTGATGAATCCGAAACCTTTAGTTTCATTGAAAAATTTTACTGTTCCTGTACTCATTGTAATTAATTTAAAATAATTTGTATGCAAATATGCTTTTATTTTAGTTATGAATTGCCAATTTTCTCCTTATTCTTTAAATAAAAACTTTTTGAGTATCAACAACTTACTGTTAGCGCTAGCTGAAAGCTCATTCGGGAAACCAAAACTTCTTGGAAAAATTGGTGATCGTTCAAGTTATTACCTATTTGTGTAGCTTTAGACAAAGAATAAATCAACCACTCACACAATGATAAAACTTAAAAAAGAGGACGTATCACAGGCAGTATTTGACCTCTATGACGATTATGCCCACAACAAGATTGATCGTAGGGTTTTTATAGAGCGACTATCTGTTTTTGCCGTTGGCGCTATTACTTTGCCATCCTTGCTTAGTTTTATCACGCCTAACTACGATAATACCCTAGTCGCGGCACAAGATGATAGATTTAAAAGCGAGTATATTACTTATGACTCCGTCAAAGGTGGTGGTGAGATACGCGGCTTACTCTCCAGACCCACGGGTACTGGTAAATTTCCCGGAATAATTGTCGTGCATGAAAATCGTGGACTCAATCCTTATGTAGAAGATGTGGGACGACAGGGTGCGATAGACGGATTCATTACGCTAGCTCCAGATGCCTTGTGGCCATTGGGAGGCTATCCGGGTAATGATGATGAAGGACGCGAGATGCAATCAAAACGAGATCGCGTTGAAATGCTGGAGGATTTTATAGCCGCGTTCCAATTACTCAAAAATCATCCAGATTGTAATGGAAAGGTTGGCGTTGTCGGTTTCTGTTTTGGCGGTTGGATTGCAAACATGATGGCTGTCCAGCTTCCAGATTTGGGTGCTGCAGTTCCATTTTACGGTCGCCAACCAGAAGATAATCAAGCAGAGGAAATCAAAGCTCCACTCCTACTCCAGTACGCTGGGTTGGATGAGCGCGTCAATGCTGGTCATCCTGCCTATGCTGCGGTGTTGGATAAGAATAACATTTCGTACACCACTCATTTCTATGATGGTGTTAACCATGGCTTTCATAATTATTCAACTGGAAGATATGAAAAGGCTGCGGCAGACCTCGCATGGAGTCGCACCATAGATTTCTTTCATAAACACTTGGACGCATAACCGCAATGTGTTGTACGGCTTTGTTCGCTTTCATGAAAGAAGTATTAGAGACGGTTATAAAGAGCATAATCAAAATACAAAAGCGAAACAACCCATCTGCATTTGAATTAAATAATTCCTATTTTTAAGTCTAAACTAATATCCAACTATGAAAAAAACAACACTCTTGATATCAAGCTTGTTATTGTCGGGAACAATGCTCCTGGCGCAAAACAGCGACCCTATCGTTGACGCTATTGTCAAAGACGGTACAGAAAACTCCCAACTAGAAAACCTAGCCCATGAACTAATGGATGTGGTGGGGCCGCGTTTGGTAGGATCGCCCCAAATGAAGAGCGCGGGCGACTGGGCGGTGGCCAAATACAAGGATTGGGGAATCAATGCCCAAATTGAAAATTATGGAGAATGGCGCGGCTGGGAAAGAGGCATCACCCACATAGACATGGTAGAACCACGTGTACAAAGTCTGCAAGGAACACAGCTCGCCTGGAGTCCGGGTACCAATAAAAAAGGAATTAAAGGCGAGGTAGTAACCTTACCAACTGTTAGCACGGAAGCAGAATTTAAAACTTGGCTAAAAAGCGTTAAAGATAAAGTCGTATTGACCAGCATGCCGCAACCTACTGGTCGTCCTGATGAAAACTGGGAAGAGTTTGCTACGAAAGAGTCTTTTGAAAAAATGAAAGCAGATCGCGACGCAATGTCAAAAGCTTTTAATGATAACCTTAAAAATATGGGAGTCAGTTCTAGAGAAATTGACGAAGTGCTGGAAAAAGCGGGCGCTGCTGCAATTATTTCCTGTAACTGGTCCAGAGGTTTTGGCGTAAATAAAATCTTCAGCGCGGGAACGAAGAATATTCCAGAATTAGATTTGGAATTGGAAGATTACGGGATGCTTTACCGCCTAGCCCAGTCTGGCAATAAGCCAGTAGTACAGATAACCGCAGAATCGAAAGAGTTGGGTAAAGTGCCCACTTTCAATACCATTGCAACCATACCTGGTACTGAAAAGCCAGAGGAATATGTTGTGTTATCTGCGCATTTTGATTCTTGGGATGGCGGTACAGGCGCAACAGACAATGGAACTGGTTCCATCACTATGATGGAGGCTGCACGTTTGCTCAAAAAACATTATCCCAACCCAAAGCGTACGATTATCGTAGGGTTATGGGGTAGCGAGGAACAAGGTCTTAATGGATCTAGAGCCTATGTTGAAGATCATCCCAAAGTGGTGGAAGGTGTACAAGCCGTATTCAATCAGGACAACGGTACTGGCCGGGTTGTCAATCTTTCTGGCGGAGGCTTCTTACAATCTTACGATTACTTAAATAGCTGGCTGGATGCTGTGCCAGAGGATATTACCCAACATATTGAAACCAGTTTCCCGGGATCACCCGCACGTGGCGGCTCAGATTATGCGTCATTCCAAGCGGCTGGCGCTCCAGCCTTCAGCTTGAGTTCCATTAGCTGGGATTATTGGAACTACACCTGGCACACCAATAGAGATACCTATGATAAGATCGTATTTGACGACGTACGTAATAATGCCATTTTAACAGCGATTTTGGCATATAAAGCAAGTGAGGATCCAGACACTGCATCCAGAGAGAAGGCGGTATTGGGCAATGATCGTCGTACAGGAGAACCTAGAGAATGGCCTACGCCTCGATCCCCAACACGTTTGGGAGGAATGGATTAGTTTTCATAGTCAATATAGAGTTGCGGCCAAATGGGTGGTTGATATAACTAAACCTATAACTCTATAAATCAAATATTTAAAAAGCCCGAAACACAGCTGAGTTTCGGGCTTTTTTGAATCTTGACGAATGGTATTAATTCTAGTTTCTATACAAATAAAAGTACCACAGCGAGCACCAGTCCAGCAGCAGCGAACATAAGTCCTTTTTTGAAAATAGGTGCGGATGGCATAAACATCCAAAACGCAGATACCACAAAAAAGAGCAGACTCACACCAAAAAAGATGTTCAAAAAATACAGGGGATCACCAGTTTCTGACTTGTGGAAATGCTGTAATTTGTCCAGTAAATAAGGAGTTTGTGTTTTAGAATAGCTTGCTTTACCGCTAGCCTTGTCGTAAGTTCCATTTTTGAATTCGACTACCGCATCGGTTTCTTGCAAGACAGCAAATTTCTTTATGGAAAGCTCCTGTCCTACTTCACTAGCAGATAGATTAGGTGACAAATCCTTTTCTATCAATGTGGTGACTTTAAAATAGTCTGTATCCCTAAATATTAACGTAATCCCGCTTATCGCATACACAGCCATTATTCCCGCCAGAAAAAATCCTAGGTATCGGTGGTAAATTCTCATCTTATTGGAAGTCTTTCTGCTCATAGTTTATGTAGAATGATTTTAAATAGCAAAATTAGGACCCCTGGATGGAATCAGCAAGAAAAGCACTGGATTTTCTTTTTGATGACGATCAAGTGTTGTTGCACAATGAATATAAGTAGTCCGCTTTCGCGAAAGCGAACTTTACCAGCTCACTATTGCAGGATGTCAAGGTCGTTTTGTAGCAACAACCTCATCGTTCGATCGCTTTCTACTGTTGATAAAGTAAACGCCGGTCAATAATAAGAGCGCAGCTAGACCAGTCTGAATACTCAATTTTTCCTGTAAAAAATACCAGCCCAACAGAATGGCGATTACAGGATTAACAAAGCTTGAAGTCGCTACCTTCTCAGGAGAGACGTTTTTAAGCAAATAATTGAACGAGGTAAATGCAACTATGCTGCCGAAGATGACGAGGCAGATGAGCGCTATCTGCGTCTGGCCTTGCCATTGTAATGGTGATGTCCAGGCCTCACCAAACGCGGCGCTAGCAATCATTAGAATTATTCCGGCGGAAATCATCTGATAAGCGGTACCGACAAAAAAGTTTTGGGGAAGATCTGCTTTTGCTACAAATAGGCTCGCACCACTCCAGCTCAAGATACAAGTGATGATCATGCATATCCCGATGACCATTCCTTCTTTGGAAACGATTTCATTTTGGGAAATAAGTAAGTACATTCCTATCAGTCCTAGACCTACACCTACCATGGATTTCCATTGCAAATGCTTGCGTTGTAGGATGCGCATCAATAAAAGGATCACTAAAGGTTGCAGGGCAGCCAGTAATGAGGCAAAGCCTGTATCAACCCACTTGAGGGCCCAGACAAACATTCCATTCCCGTAGGCTAGAAATAAAAATCCAGCCAATACACAATTGAGTAGTTGTTTTCTGGTGATTGCGAGACTGTAACCTAAGAATTTTGAAATCGCAAAAACCAGTATGCTGGCTGTGGTAAATCGTATAGAAGCAAGGAAAAAAGGAGGCAATTCAGTCACGGCCATCTTGTTCCACAAAAACGTACTGCCCCAGAATACATAAACGCAAAAAAATGCGGTGATCAATAACCAGGTTTTACGCGTGAGCTGCATATGGGATTTCTAATTGGGTGTCCTAATTCGTCGCGCAAAACTAGAACAATCCTTTAGCAACCGGCATTAAAAACTGACAATTAAAAAGCCGAATTTGCCCATACTAATCTTGGAGAAATAACTCTCCTAATCGGATGATTTTGTAAGACAATTTTGCGATGATGAGTCAATTACTGAAACCCAGTTGATCTTTGAATAATGTGAGGGTATTTTTACTGGAGAACTGAAAAGAACCAAGCTTACTGCCATTTTTGACGAATGTCTTCCAAATTCAAATGGTGAATGCTCCCTTCGTGCGTGTGTTTTTTTGAATAATCTGGCTGGTAAGTTCCAGCCTCTACCTGCCCGCCTATAGTTTTATAAGCATCGCGGAAACTTGCTCCATCCACTACTAGATTATTAATGCTGTCAACGGTAAATAAGTATTGATATTTAGGATCATTGAGGTCGACCTTCTTGACAATAATTTGCTTGATCGCAAAATCCATTATTTCCAAACAATCCTGCATATCTATAATAGCACGGATCATAGACTCTTTTAATAGCTGATAATCACGATGATAACCACTTGGTAAATTATTGGTGATCAAAACCATTTCTGCTTGCAAGGCTTGTATCCGGTTGCACTTGCCACGTATCAACTCAAAAACATCAGGATTTTTTTTGTGCGGCATAATGCTGCTGCCCGTAGTCAACTCGTCTGGAAAACTAATAAACGCAAAATTCTGGCTCATATAAAGGCAAATGTCCATGGCAAACCTTGACAAGGTGTTTGCAAGACTTCCCAGCGCATAGGAGATCGTTCGCTCACTTTTGCCTCGTGCCATTTGTGCTGCAACCACATTGTACTTCATCGTAGCAAATCCCATTTTCTCTGTGGTAAATGAGCGATCTATTGGGAATGAACTCCCATAACCAGCGGCACTTCCCAATGGGTTCTGATCCACGGTTTTAAATGCCGCTTGCAATAAATAGTGGTCGTCTGTCAGCAACTCCGCATAGGCAGAAAACCACAATCCAAAGGAAGAAGGCATTGCCACTTGTAGATGTGTGTATCCTGGAAGCAACTGATCTTTATGACTTTCTGCTAGTTCAAGTAAAGTATCAAATAAGGTTTTGGTTTGCTCTTCAATATGTTCCAATTGCTCCTTATAGAATAGCTGAAGGGCTGTTATGACTTGATCATTGCGTGACCTCGCCGTGTGAATTTTCTTGCCCACATCACCATAGCGCTGGGTGAGTTCGCTCTCTATTTTAGAATGGACATCCTCAAACTCTTCCTCAATAATAAAGGTTTCCTGTTCTGTTTGCAGCTTCAGAACTTCAAGTCCTTCGGTCAATTGTTGTAATTCTGATGGATCGAGTATTCCTATTTTCTCAAGCATCTGTGCGTGGGCTAGCGATGCTTGGATATCATAGGGAGCAATGTGTAAGTCAATTTCACGATCATTACCCACGGTGAACTGCTCAATGCGTTGATCAATTTTTAATCCTTTATCCCAAAGTTTCATAACTGCTATAGTATTTTTTCCAGTATCTGTTTATAAATCTCGATTCCTTCTTCAATCTCACTAACATAAATAAATTCATCTGCCGTGTGTGATCGCTGGCTCAATCCTGGACCCAATTTTACAGAAGGGCACTTCAAAACTGCCTGATCAGATAAGGTTGGTGAACCATAGGTTTCTCTTCCCAGTTCGATGCCAGCCTTAACTATGGCGTGATCCATTGGAATACTAGAAGAGTTGAGGCGCAAACCACGAGGTATAATGCTGTCGCAGGGTGATTCTTTCTCTAGGATCCCTGCAATCTCCGCATTGGTGTAGGCATCGTTGACCCGCACATCCACTACTAGGTCAACTTGCGAGGGAATGGCATTGTGTTGCACACCGGCCTTAATTTGTGTGACCGTCATTTTTACATTTCCTAAAGCTGCACTCCCGCGTTCAAATTTATATTGGTTAAACCACTCCAATACGGGTATACAATTGTAAATCGCATTGTCGTCATT
>JBBSPH010000035.1:0-14331 GCA_038258985.1 Flavobacteriales bacterium | reverse complement strand
CTTAACTCGATAATCCCTCAATTTCCGTCGTCAAATCAACAAAAGCCTGTACTGAGATTTGTTCTGGCCGTAAATTAAAGAGTTCCCGATCGCGCATCTCTTCCGGCAATTCTAGTGATTTTAGGGAGTTTCGCAATGTTTTACGGCGCTGTTGGAAAGCTAGTTTGACGACCTGCCGCAATTTATCATAGGAGCAGGGAAGCTGGTCGTAGTCTCGCTTTCGCGAAAGCATAAGCACGCCACTGTGAACGCGCGGCGGCGGGTCAAATACCTCTGGGCCTACCGTAAATAGGTAGTTTGCTTCATAATAAGCTTGCGTTAAAACTGATAGGATTCCATACGTTTTAGAACCATGGGTCGCGCAGATGCGCTGGGCAACTTCCTTCTGGAACATCCCACCAAATTCTGGAATCTGATCCCGATTTTCAATGGTCTTGAATACGATTTGTGTGCTGATGTTGTATGGGAAATTCCCGATAACCGCAAAAGGCGTGTTGCCGTAAATCTCTTTGAGGTCTTTTTGTAAGAAATCCGTTTCCACCACCTGGAAGGTTTCTGGAGAAACGATCTTATGGTGTTCTAGTGGGAAGGAATGCTTGAGGTATACCACAGCCTCGCTATCTAATTCCAGCGCGGTAACCTTGATGCCCTTGCGCAATATGTGTTTTGTCAGGACTCCAGTTCCTGGTCCTACTTCCAGCACCTGATCGTACCCTTTATAGCTCAGACAATTGGCAATATCCACGGCGACGCTCTCATCTTTCAGAAAGTGTTGGCCCAGGTGCTTTTTGGCAGTAACGCCTTTATCTTGAGTGGTGTATTTTTTAAACTGCTTTTTAGCCAATTTTACTATTTTACGGTGAAGTTATTCTGGAATGGGTGTAATACGCATCATCAACGGCAGGATTTCAATGCGGGTGGTGCCTTCCATAGGCAACCCGTTGCTGTAATAACCGAATTTCTCCTGCATCAACTTTCCATTGATCTCATAGGAAACCGTGTAGGTACCGTCCGTTTTTGGCACTTCATCCAGATCAATGCTATACGTGGTGGAGTCATCTGGGTCTATATCAATAAAATCAAGACTTGCGATGCCTGTGGGTTCAATGACAAAATTTTCAATTTTCTGGTCTGTCGTGTTCACGACCTTGAAATCTGCCACCGTATCGCTGCAGGAGCACAGTAGAAAAAATGCAATAACAAGTAGCGTGAGGGCATTTTTCATGGAGTGTAAGTGTTAGTTCATATTTCCAGTGACCGTATATTCATCGATCAAATCCAGTTCTGTCCTGAAAGATAACACTCGTTCGCCATACTTCGTCTGCCCTAGCTTATCGAGTGCCGCTGCGTATTTTTCATAATACAGGTCCAATGACTCCCTGTCGCGGGCCTTAAATTGTACGGAAAAGGTACTGCTACCATCATTCTCTTCTACCAACACACGTGTTAATCGCGCGTCCATAAAAAGACCAGTAGCCAGTATTTGTGCCACATGCTCGCGGGTGAATTCCAGCCAGTCGGCCTCTAGGGATTGTGCCATGTTGCTGGTCACGTTGTAAATTACCATGATTTAAATTTCTGTAGTTTCAAAATCACCTCGCAGTTTGCGGAATCTTCTTCTGGCATCAATAAAAAAGATGCTGTCCGCGTGGTTGTAGATGATATTTTCATAAAGTTTTTTGGCGGTTTCTGGCTGTTGTAGCTGGTTTTCAAACAACAAGGCCAGTCTGTAAAGCGCATCGTCCACTAGGATACCGTCGCCGTAGTTTGCGATGATATTCTCGTAGTTTTTTTGTGCGTTGCCATAATCGGCTTCCAGTTCAAAGAGTTGCGCTTGTTTCAGCAAGGCTTCATCCTCAATGGGATCTCCCTTGTGGTCTTGCAACAATCTGTCGTACAGCGCGATGGCTTCACTGCGTTTGTTCTGGTATTGTTTTAGTTCCGCTTTCGCGAAAGCTTTTAAAGCGACATAGGTCGTGTCATACAACGAGTGGTCGCTTATCGTCAAGCTCAGTTCCATGGCGTCATTTGCAATAAGCTTGCTAGCGGCACTGCGCAAGACTTTAAGTTGGGTGAGACTCCACGGGAAATCTCCCTGAAAGTAGCTGGTGCGCGCGACTTTGAATTGTGATTCCTGAGCAATCTCAGCATTTGGGAGGTCTGTCTGCACCTGGCTGTATAAAATCAACGCACGGTTGAATTGTTCCTGTAGCACAAGAATATCTGCCAGCAGCATTTTGTTTTCGGCCTTTTGGTAACGGCTCATTGGTTTTTTCTCCAGTGCTGCGAGTAAGTCAATCGCCTGCTGCACCTCCCCTGATTTGAAGGCTAGGAAATTGGCGTAATTGTGTTGCAGGGTAAAGCTGCGTTCATCACTGCCATAGGTATCCAATAATTGCTGGTAGGCAGTTGTTATTTCAGGAAATTCTGCCACCACCGCTGCATCGCTTTTGATCTTGAGTTGCAGCGTCTGAGCGACATATTTGATACTCTCTACTTGGGTTTCCTGAATGATATAGTCTAGAATTGCCAGTGCTGCGGCATCTGCATTTTCTTCTTTTGCGATAAGGGCTAGATCCTGTAGGTTTAGTATATTTTCCTTAGTCCGGGCATAGATGGCTTTCTCCTGAATAAATGCGGCGTTGAAATCTTTTTGCTGGATAAATAGCCAACTCAAGAGCTGGTTGTAGATTAATCTAGGGTTTGCCCGTAAGCGCAACAGCAATGCCTTTCTCAACGCCTGGTTCCCATTGCTGGTGGCATCGTCAGTTACATATTGGGAGAAGATTGCCTGGGTTCTGGGAACAAGATCTTCTGTCTTTTCTACCAGGTCTAGGTATTTTTCAAACATGAGATCAAGTTTTCCCTGTTCACCATAAAGTCGTGCTGTCTGGAAATTGTAGTCAAATCTAGGCTCAACCGCCATGGCGGTTTCATAGCTGGTAATCGCCTGGTCCAGTAGGCTGCGGCTTTCAAACGCCTGCGCAATCGTGTAACCGAATTGCGGCATGGAATCTATCTGGGAAATAGCGGTCTGATAGTAAGCCGCGGCAATATCAGCCTTTCCCTGTAAACTGGCGTTATAGCCGCGTTCAACTGGAAAGAGAATCTTGTTGTTAGCGACTTTTTCACCTTCCACAAGAAGACTGTCTGCTTTCTTGTAATTTTCCAACTGCTGCTGGAATTCTACCATTTTAAACAGATAACTGAAGTTCAATTTATTCTGATCGTAAGCCTTTGCATAAATGGTATAGGCCTTTTCATATTCTCCCTGCTCTGCATAGTTGTCTGCAAGTTGCACGCTTTGGCCATGCCCCAAATAGCCAACAAACACTAACAATATGCAAAACAACCGAATCATAAATCTTTAATCTATGCGATCAAAACCGCAGTAAGGCACCAGCACCTTGGGAATGTTGATGTAATTCTCCACCTGAAAATTCTCCAAAATCGAAGCAAGGATGCGCGGCAATGCCAGAGCGCTACCGTTAAGGGTGTGCGCTAATTCCGTGCCATTACTGCCATTGCGGTAACGCAGTTTCAAACGGTTTGCCTGGAAGGTCTTGAAGTTGGAAACGCTACTTACCTCTAGCCATTTTTCCTGTGCGGCGCTGTACACCTCAAAATCATAGGTAAGTGTCGATGTAAACCCTAGGTCACCACCGCAAAGGCGCAGGATGCGGTAGGGCAATTCCAGCTCTTCCAAAATTCCCTTGACATGCACCACCATGGCGTCCAGCGCGGCATCGCTCTGGTCTGGATGCTCAATGCGCAGGATTTCTACCTTGTCAAATTGATGTAGCCTATTCAACCCACGAACATCAGACCCATAACTTCCCGCCTCTCGACGGAAACAAGGCGTGTAACCTGTCATCGCGATAGGTAGATCTTTTAATTCCAATAAATCTCCACGGTATAGATTGGTAATGGGAACCTCAGCAGTTGGGATCAGGTACAAATCGTCGATACCCAAATGGTACATCTGTCCTTCTTTGTCGGGTAACTGACCAGTACCATAACCGCTAGCCTCATTGACCAGGTGCGGTACTTGCATCTCTTCATACCCGGCAGCTGTATTTTTGTCTAGGAAATAATTGATCAAAGCACGCTGCAATCGAGCGCCCTTACGTTTGTAAACTGGAAAACCGGCTCCTGTGATTTTATTGCCCAGTTCGAAATCGATGATATCAAATTTCTTCGCAAGTTCCCAGTGTGGCTGTGCGCCAGCTGCAAGTTTTGGTATGTCTCCGTATTCTGAAACCACCTCATTGTCCGTATCGCTGTTTCCTGCGGGAACGGAATCCTGTGGGATATTAGGGATCATGTATAGAATTTCCTGCAACGCTTTTTCAGCATTGTCCAGCTGCTCAGAAAGTTGTTTTGACGATTCTTTTAAAGCTCCCGTTTTGACCTTAAGTTCGTTTGCTTCCTGCTGCTTTCCAGATTTGAATAGCTCACCGATTTCCTTGGAAAGCTTATTGCTTTCTGCCAGAGTTTCATCGAGTTGTGACTGGAAGCTGCGACGTTTCTCATCCATCGAGATCGCTTTTTCCAATAGCGGAAGAGCATCGATATTTCGTTTTTTCAGTGCTGTTGCAAATTCTTCTTTCTGCTCGCGTATGGCTGCAATCTGTAACATGGGATAAATCTAGGTTAAGGTGATAAAATTAGGGATTCTAGCGCTAAGAATACAGGGAGTGAGTGCTTTAGTTTGTGTCTTCCTTCTCACGGTTGTAGCCTGGTGATGGCAGGATCCACTCGGCATGTTTCCATTGGCTCCACTCTGTGTCCGCAATGTCAATAGTAGGATCTGTGAACTGGGAGCGTCTGCGGCCATTGATGCCTACTTTAGCATCTACATATACGGCAATGTCCTTGCCCTGCGCTGCGGCTTCTTTTTTGAGACGTTGGGCAAATTGCCACATAAAATCAGGCTTGCTTTGTACGGAACTCAGCTGTTTGGGCGAGACATAGTCTTTGAGTCTAATGATGGACCGATCACCCGTTTTTTTATCCAAGGTTGTAAAGTGGGCACGACCAGTGCGGCTGCGCAGCATCATGCGCCAGCTCAATCGGTGACCTTCCTCAGTCCAGAAGACATCGCCTTGTATGGTCCAGTGGCGCAAAGGCAACAGCAACATGACGAGTAAAAAAATACTGCTACTGGCAATGATCAACTTGCGGGTTTTAGGAATAATAACCTCTCCAGCGGCGTAGAAAGTCTTTTTCCATAAGAACCATTGATGGATTTTTGCGATGGAAAAAAAGAAGATCAAGAATGACAGCGCCATGTAGGGAAATATCCCAATCTTAAATACGATGCTGTTGAATAAGTGAAAAAAAATAGAGGCGATAACGGCTATCCACCGTGTACGTTTCCACAGCAGAAATGGAACAATTAATAAATCAAAAGTTAGCCCAAAGTATTTGATCGCCTCGTGCGCCCATTCGTTTTGTAAAATGTCCCATGTTTTGCCACGTATACTCATCAAATACCTAGGGAAACTACCATCTAGCCAGTCTGGGTAAAACTTTGCCACACTTGCATAGGCATAAACGATCCAGATGAAAGTGATGAAGAATATATAGATCCACCGCGACATGTGTTCCTTTCTAATCGCAGGATTTAATCGAGCGTCAATAGAGGCAGATGCGTTTGCGGGTAATAAGATCATGATGTAGTTGAACAACATCAAGAGATAACAGTGGTTGTTGTAGCTGGATTTCTGGAGCAGGTAGACGTACGTCCATGTGATGGCGTAAAAAATGATTGCCAAGCGGTATTTGTAACCTACCATGACTAAAAGTCCGGCGACACCCATCACACTATACAAAACATACATCCAGTTGCCGGGCAGTGGTTCTAGAAACTCAAAACCTATAAACGTAAAAGTGAATTCTGGTTCTATGAACTGGCGACGAACCATTCCCGTGGCCATTGACCCAAAAGCCTCTGCTGCCAGTAAGCCACCAAAAATAATGCGGAACAGCACCAGCGCGCTATTGTCCACCTGTTTAAAAAGCCATCTGTCCAGCTTAGTGTGCATATGCCCTAGTTTTAGCCTCGTCAGCCGCCATGGCAGTTTTCAAATCTTCCATGGATTTGAACTTGAGTTCGTCGCGCAGTCGCTCATGGAAAAATAGTTCCATCGACTCGCCGTACAGGTTGCCGTCGAAATCCAAGTAATAAGTTTCAATTTTTTGGGTTTGGTCAGCGCCGGGAATGGTAGGGTTGGTGCCTATGTTTGTCATTCCCATCACTTTTTTACCATTGATGGTGCTACTGGTAATGTACACACCAGGCGCAGGAATTTGCTTGTATTTCTCCTTGACGGAAAGGTTAGCAGTAGGATAATCAATGGTCCGTCCCAATTGCTTTCCTTCCTTAACGGTACCAGTGATACTGAAAGGTCTGTTCAAGTATTGTGCAGCAGTTGCGACATCGCCATCACTGATGGCGTTGCGTATTTTGGTACTACTCACCGCAACGGCGTCAATTTCTTCCTTGGAGATCTCGATGATTTCAAAACCATATTCTGCGGCATCATTGCGCAGGTCTTCTATACTTGCATTGCGATTGCGTCCGTAATGATGGTCATACCCTATTACCACAACTGCAGCATTCAATTGATCTACAAGTATGTTCTTCACATACTCATGGGCAGAGGTGCGTGAAAATTCCACAGAAAATGGATGGATGACCATGTGCTCGATCCCACTTTGGGCTACCAGTGCTTCCCGCTCATCGATCGTATTGATCAATTTTAAATCATGATCCGGTTGTAGGACCATGCGTGGATGCGGGAAAAAAGTGAGCAAAACCGTCGTCAAATCTTCACCAGTTGCACGGTCAACCACCCTTTTTAAAATTTGCTGGTGGCCGTGGTGGACGCCATCAAAAGTTCCTATGGTTACCACGGCCTTTTGGTTGGAACGGTACTGGTCAATGTTTGTGTAGGTCTTCAATTGTGTTGTGGTATTGCCTCTCGCAAATTAAAATATAATGTCGGGATTCTGTTGGATTTTGACAGTTTCCCTTTTCAATTTATCTATGGTGATCTATGGATTTTTTTGTTTGACTATTTCAAGAAATGCGATGTAAGTTTGTGCTGAGTTCGCTTTCGTACCGCGAATGTGGCATAAACTTCTGTAGAGTTCGCTTTCGCGAAAGCAAAATCAACAGAAAGCAAGATCCACTACAAATTTATAGCATCTATTTGCCGTTGAACTCATTCATGGCATTTGCTAGCCCGCCATGAACGAACGCCAGTGCTGCGGAAGCTGCCATATCAATACGTTCCTGCAGTGATCTGAGCTCTTCCTTGTCCCATTCACCCAGCACATAATCGACCTGTCGACCAGCAGAAAATGCATCTGAAATCCCAAAACGCAAACGCGGATAATTAGGTGTGTTGAGTTGTACTTGCGTGTCCTTCAATCCATTGTGGCCACCATCGCTACCTTTCGCCTTCATGCGTATGGTGCCGAATTCTAAGTTGAGGTCGTCCGTAATTACCAGAAGTTCGTCGATGGCAATATTTTCTTGCTTCAGGTAATATTTGACTGCCTTGCCGGATAGGTTCATGAACGTATTGGGCTTTAAGAGGATGATCTTTTTGCCCTTATGGGTAGTCGTTGCTACATCGCCCAACTTCAGCTTCTCAAAGCTTACTTCCTTGTCTGCGGCGAGTTGGTCGAGTACTTTGAAGCCTATGTTGTGTCTGGTCTCGGCATATTTGGCACCGGGATTTCCCAGCCCGACGATCAGGAATTTTTTCATGTGTTCATTAGTTGTTGGTGGTTGGGCGCTGTTTTGAGTTTGCTTTCGCGAAAGCGAACTATCCACAGCTTTATCTACGGGAGAACCGAACCATTTTTTCCAGAGGGTTTTCATTCTCCAAAAATAAAAAAGCCGCTCCAGCAAATGCGGGAACGGCTTATAAAATATTCAGGTGTTGACCTACTCGTCAGTTCCTTCCTTAACAGCAGCGACATCGTCTGTCTCTGTTGCTGGAACCTCGTCTGCCGGTACTTCCTCTTCCTCTTCTTCATCTGCGATGGCAGTTCTAGAGTTTTTCACCATTAGGACAACGATATTGTCTGCATGCATGATCTCATACTCATCAACTCTCAAGTCGCGAACGTATTTTTTATGACCGATTTTCATGTTTGAGATGTCCATCGTGATAAAGTCGGGTAGGTTTTCAGGTAGCGCCTTTACTCTCAACTTACGTAGGTTTCTTCTCAATACACCACCGTTCAATACACCACGAGCTGTACCTGTACTACGTACGGGAACTTCCATGGTTACTGGCTTGTCATCAAAAATCTGGTAGAAATCTGCGTGTAATAACATCTCTCTTACCGGGTGCCACTGCATATCTTGAGCGATGGCGTTGAACTTACCGGCCTTTCCTAGGTCGATAACCACAAGGTGTGCATCTGGTGTGTAAATAAGGTCCTTGAACGCTTTTTCTTCCGCTGAAAAGTGTATGGCCTCGTCGCCTCCGTAGATGACACAAGGTACCAATCCAGCATTACGTAGGGCTTTAGTTGCCTTTTTGCCCACGCTTTCTCTTTTAGATCCTAGGATCGTGATTGATTTCATTTTGGGTTATTTAATTATTATTGAAATTACATTATAAAATTATCGCTGATCGACTCGTTGTTCTGCACACTTTTCATCACACCAGCAAATAGGCTGGCACAGGAAAGCACACGGATCTTATCGCTCTGCTGGCGCAGTGGGATGGAGTCGGTAACAATTAGTTCTTCTAGTTTTGATTGCTCGATGCGCTCATAGGCTTTTCCTGATAGAATGGCGTGTGTACAAATTGCTCTTACGCTTTTTGCGCCGCGTTCCATCATCACGTCTGCCGCCTTTGTTAAGGTACCAGCGGTGTCCACCATATCATCCACCAACACTACATTCTTACCGGTAACGTCACCTATGAGTTCCATATGGGAAATCACATTTGCCTTCTGGCGTTGCTTGTAACAGACCACTACGTCGCTTTCCAGCGTTTTGGAATAGGCATAGGCTCTTTTAGAACCACCCATGTCTGGAGAAGCGATTGTTAGGTCGCTTAGATTCAAGCTCTTTAAATAAGGAATGAATAGGGAAGAGGCGAATAAATGATCTACCGGCTTCTCAAAGAATCCCTGTATCTGGTCTGCGTGCAGATCCATGGTCACGATGCGGGTTGCACCTGCGGACTCAAGGATCTTTGCAATCATCTTGGCACCTATCGGTACACGTGGCTTGTCCTTGCGGTCCTGCCGTGCCCAACCGAAATAAGGTATAACAGCTGTAATGTGTCGTGCACTTGCCCGTTTTGCACCGTCAATCATCAACAACAATTCCATCAGGTTATCGCTGCTGGGATGGGTTGATCCTATTAAAAAGACACGACGGCCACGAATGGATTCTTCAAAGGATGGCTGGAATTCACCATCGCTAAAGGTGGTGAAGTTGACCTGACCTAGCGATGCGCCGTATTCTGCAGCAATGGATTTTGCAAGATCCATGCTCTGTCTACAACCAAATAGTTTTGCTTCAGAATAGGAATACGGCATCGTGAACGGTTTAGGGTCTTGATTTTAAGGCTGCAAATGTAAAACTAATTTCTATCGGAAGACAGAAAAATGCGGGTAAAAAAGTTGGCGGTTGAGATTATTTGTTACTTTTGCAATCCCAATTTTAATGCCTCAGTGGTGGAATTGGTAGACACGTTGGATTCAAAATCCAATGCTGCAAGGCGTGCCGGTTCGATTCCGGCCTGAGGTACAAAAACCAGAACAGCAATGTTCTGGTTTTTTACGTTTAGATGGTGTCGTCTGCTCTGTGCAATTGTATATGCTTTAAGATGATTTGTTGAAAGCTTTTGACATCGTAGGGCTTGACTACAATGTCATCCATACCACTGTTGTAAATCCTTTCCCGCATTTCTTCCAGTTCTACAGCGGTTAAGGCAACAATGGGAACATTGCTGAATTTTCTAATAGCCTGCGTTGCTTCTAAGCCATCCATGACCGGCATATTTACATCCATCAGGACCAGGTCATAGTTGGATTCCTTCACTTTTTGTACGGCAACTGCTCCATTTTCGGCCAGATCGCAGATGACATTATCCTTTTCTAGAATCTTCTTGGTCACCATTTGGTTGATCTTGTTATCCTCTACGACCAATACATGGCAACCGCTCAAATCCCTTATATGGAAGATCTTTATTTCTTCCAGAGCCTCGGAATCTTCAGTCGCTTTTTCCTGAATGATATCGTAGCTCATTTTAAATGAAAAACGGGACCCTTTGCCTATGATACTATCTACATGAATCTCTGACCCGGCAGCGTGCAGCAATTTTTTGACAATAGACAATCCCAATCCAGTCCCTTGATAGGTTAAGTTTTTGCTTTCGCCTTGAGCGAACTCCTCAAAAATCTGCTGTATTTTATTGGGTGCGATTCCCTGACCAGTATCGGCAATGGAAAACTCGATGGTCACAACGTTGTCCTTGATTGCTGATCGCGCACCTACCCGTATCTTCCCGTTTTCAGTAAACTTACAGGCATTGCCTATAAGGTTCATCATTATTTGTGATAACTGGGTACTGTTGCCTTTGATTAGATGCGGCAGTTTTCTGTCACAGGCGATTTCCACGATGTTGTTATTCTGAATGCGGATGTATTCAAAAGAAGAAGTGATGTTTTCTATAAGCTTGGCTACGTTGAACACCTCTTCGTTGTTTTCCAATCCCTTTGAAGAGTCAATCTTGTTCAATTGTAGCACATCATTTACCAATGCCAGTAAATAATCTGCAGAAAACTTGAGAGATTTCAAATCTTGGAGGCTCTCTTCATCCCTATTTTTTTCCAATAAAATGCTGCTGAGGCCTATGACGCCATAAAGCGGTGTGCGCAGTTCATGGCTCACTGTAGAAAAGAAGTTGCTTTTTACACGGGCAAGGCGTTCTGCTTCCATTTTGGCTTTGCTTACTTGCTCATTTTTGATCTCCAGTGATTTTATGAAGGATTTCCGTCGTCTGGCGAGGTAAATCAAGAAGATGATAAAGCCACTACCCAAGACAATTACGCCGGTAAGCATATAATTCACGAGTGCTCGCTGCTGGAATTTGTTTTCCTGTAGCTCTATTTTTAACTGTGCCTGGTCACGTTCTTCCTCTACCTGATTGATTTGGAACTTTGCCGCTACACGGCGAGTTTCAGACAGGTTTCTAGCTTTTTGGTTGAGTCTGTAGATGCTGTCATATTTCACCATGGTCGCTAACGCTGGACGGTATTGTTCCTTGCGCTTTAGCACATCTGCATACAATTTATAGGCATTTTCTAATTGGTCATTTGAACTCTCGGATTCCGCCAGCATGATGGAGGTAAGCAGTACTTCTGTTGCGCTTTCTAAATCGCCATTACGCAGATAATTTGCCGCTTGCAGGTTAAGTGATCTAGCTTGGTATAGCGCATGACTATCCATGAAGGTTGTATATAGAACAAGGGAGTCAAGTACCTGTTCGAACTTTTCATTTTCTCCTCTTTTAAATAGTGCATTTGCATAATCATAATAGGTGCCAGTCAACCCAATGGTATCTTTTTTCTGCTGCATGATGACCAGAGCATTTTTGAAATATTGAATGCCCTTTTCATACGTTGCACTGTCCTGAACATAGACGTCTGCAAAATCAGTGTAGGCTTGCGCTATCGATAGGGGCAATTTTGATTTTCTGGCATAATAATGTGACTTTTTGAAACTCTCCAACGCCTGGATGGTATCCTCCAACACCAAATAATCATAACCTAAATTGCTATAGGATCGCTGGGCATATTGATAGTTGTTGAGTTTTTCAGCCATTTTTATTGTCTGGAGGTTGCTCTCCATAGACTTCTGGAACTCACCAGCCGTGTATAATTCCCAACTTTTGCTCAGCATCTGGTTGAGCATGATATTTTCAGCCTCCTTTTTTTTTCTTTCCTTGACGGACTGCTCAATTTCCTGGGCATGACCGATAGTCAGAATACATATGCAACCCAGAAAAATAACGAAACGCTTCAGACTCATTAGCTCAATTGGTACTAGAAAAAGTAGATAATCAATTCACAGATTGCGACCACAAAAGCTTGAAATCCTGAGGATCAAGACTTGAAAAAATACTAGCAATCTATGCAATTTTTGTTACAGGGGAAAATTACGTTTTTAACCCATTTTTCTACCTATAATATGGCGGTAAGTACAGTCAATCGGATGGATTAATGTGCATTTTTGCAGCAAATAGTTATAATTAGCTCGTGAAATATATTCTAGTCATACTCAGTACCTTACTTATCCAACAATTTTGTGTTTCCCAGATTGATAGCCTCCGACCTGTGCAGATTAAAGTGGAAAGCAGCATAGACTTAAACAATGCAGTGAACGATGTGCCTTTTTCGCTTTCGCGAAAGCGATATACCGCCACCGCGCAGAACGCACAACAGCAATTATCCCTTGATGAATACCTGACTGGTATTCCAGGTTTATTTATCCTTAACCGAAACAATTATGCCCAGGATCTACGCTTGTCATTGAGAGGATTTGGCGCGCGATCTGCTTTTGGGATACGCGGCATAAAAATAGTAGTCGATGGAATCCCAGAAACAACACCCGATGGGCAGGGTCAAATAGATAATCTGACACTGGGAATCATTGAGAACATACGGGTTTTGAGAGGTCCCGCCTCCCTGCTTTACGGCAATGCGGCTGGTGGCGTTATTGATATAAACACGATAAGCCAGGTGGATAGCAGCTATGTCCAGGCCGGTTATACTCTAGGCAACTATGCCATGCAAAAGATCGATGCCACCGTTGCCATCAAACACAAACAGGGCGCAAGTATTTTATCTGCCACACGCACATCCACAGATGGTTACAGAGCCTTTAGTGGATTTGAAAGCAACCAACTAAACCTCAAATCCAGCTTTATACTAGACAACCTGAGTTCACTGTCTCTTCAACTTAATTATACGGATAGTCCCTTTGCCAGTGATTCTGGTGGTTTAACACTGGAGGAGTCGGTTGCAAATAGGCGACAGGCAAGGGATAGAAATGTCCAGTTTGATGCAGGAGAACAGGTGCGTCAGTTCAAAACCGGTGCAAATTACCAGCAGCGATGGGAGGATCTGTCACTGGCAACCTATGTTTTCTATTCCTACCGGGATTTTGACAATAAATTGCCTTTTCAGGATGGTGGCCAGGTGGAATTATACCGCAATTATTATGGAAACGGTGCCTACCTTACGTATGACGCTAACAGCGAGACCCTCAGTAACAAATTGCAACTAGGATATGCCATCGCTTTCCAGGCAGATTTGCGCCGCAGATTCACCAACAATGATGGTGCCCGTGGTGATTCAGACTTCAACCAGCTGGAATCCTACAACACATACGGGTTTTATCTAATTGATCGATTACAGACCGGACGCTGGAATTTTCAGGGTGGTTTGCGGTATGACATCAACTCTCTCAAGGCAGATGATCGAACGATGTCAATGAATGATGACTCCCGTAATCTCAACAGCTTCAGTGGGAGTCTAGGTTTGAATTACGGATTGAGCGATCAAGATTCTTTTTATGCCAGTGTGGGGACTAGTTTTGAGACGCCGGCACTTAGCGAGTTGTCCGCAAATCCAGATGGGAGCACAGGATTCAATCCTGATCTTGAAGCACAACAGGCCGTTAACTACGAGATAGGTTTTAAAAATGAGGGACGCAGTTTCCAGTGGAATGCCGCGTTATTTTATATAGATACCACAGATGACCTTGTACCGTTTGAATTAGCACAGTTCCAAGGCAGGACCTTTTACCGCAACGCGGGTAGTACGAGACGTTCTGGTCTAGAATTGTTCGGTAACAGTATCATCAATAGGGAGTTATCGGTTAATGCGAGTTACACCTATTCAAATTTTGAATATGCAGACTACCAATTGGAATCGATTGACTTAGAAGGCAAACAACTCCCGGGAATCCCAAAACATCTCGCAACTTTAGGCATTACCTATCAACAGGAAAAAGGCATTTATGCACAACTCAATACTACCTATCGCGGTAAATTGTTCGCAGACGATGCTAACGCGACCTTTATTAACAGTGCGGTGATAACAGATTTGAATCTTAGTTATCCCATCAATTGGACTGGCACCACCGTGTCGTTGATCGGTGGGGTAAATAACCTGTTCAATACCAGCTATTTTGATAATGTGCGCATCAATGCATTTGGTGGTAGGTTCTATGAGCCCGCGCCGGGCATTAATTTCTACACGGGAGTGCGGGTGCGCATTTGACGG
>JBBSPH010000034.1:0-14637 GCA_038258985.1 Flavobacteriales bacterium | reverse complement strand
CATGAAAGTCTATAAGCAAATGAAGATGTATAACGACGACGAACTCAATCCAGTCCTGCGTTCCCGTAAATAATGAAACAGCCGCAGCGACTTCTCACGATGCGATTGAGCGCGATGGGCGACGTTGCCATGACCGTCCCAGTATTGCTCGCGGTCAAGAGAATATATCCAGAAGTAAAACTGTTTTCGCTTTCGCGAAAGCGGTTCTTTCCCATCCTACAACAAGTCCCAGACATCGTGCTCATCGAGGCAGATGTCAACAAGCGGCACCACGGTATTTTTGGGTTGCGACGTCTGGCAATGGAAATTGAGAAACACCAACCAGATGCTATTGCTGACCTGCATAATGTGTTGCGCACCAAAACATTACGTGCTTTCCTGCGCCGCATCACAAGCGCCAAAATCAATAAAGGGCGCAAGGATAAAAAGCGACTGGTCAAAGACCAGAGCTTTTTCCAGCAACTGCAACCAACCGTAGAACGTTATGCAGATGTTTTAGCAGCATTGGAATTACCCATTGAACTCACTCCCGCAGATGTTCTTCCACGACTTGCTTTTCCAGAAAAAGTCCACCGTCTGGTAGGAGATCACGACCATCGCTGGATAGGTTTTGCGCCGTTTGCGGCACATCAAGCCAAATCACTCTCATTAGGGAAAGCGCAAGAACTTGTTCAAAACATCCTACAAATCGATGCTGTAAAGATTGTCCTTTTTGGTGGCGGCGAGTCGGAACGAAAACAGTTGAAAACTCTGGCGGAGACAAATGCTAACGTCTTCAATCTTGCAGGTTACATGTCTTTTGAAGAGGAACTCGCAATGCTTTCCAATCTTGACGCAATGGTAAGTGTCGATACCGGTAATGGCCATCTCGCGGCGATGTACGGCGTTCCAGTGATCACTTTATGGGGAAATACGCACCCGTTTGCTGGGTTTGTTCCCTTTTTACAACCCGCAGAAAACCAAATTACCGTAAACCGAGAGCAGTTTCCGTTGGTACCGACTTCTATCTATGGAAACAAGCTTCCAGGTGGGTATGAAAATGTGTTGGAAACGATAGATTGTGCCATGGTTGTTGCGCGGTTGCGGGTGTTGTTGAAGTAGGTTTTGTAAACATTTTCATTTACATATTATTAAAAAAGTAAACATATTTGTTTACAAATGATTATTGTTGTAAACAAATATGTTTACAATATGTCACGGCAGTCTCATTTATTAGTACAACAAATTCAGAAAAAGCTGGATACGTTTGAAGACGCAGAAAAAATTCTGCCTCCACCTAATGGTTGGATAAATGCTATTCGCAAGACGCTAAATATGACAATGTCTCAATTAGGTAGAAAATTGAAAATGACGCGACAAGGCGTGAGTAGAATTGAGATAAGTGAAAAAACGGGATCGATCTCCATAAAATCGTTAAAAGATGTTGCTCAGGCCATGGATCTCAAATTGGTTTATGGCTTTGTTCCAAAAGATGGATCCATTGAAAACCTGATTGATAGGAAGGCTTTAGAACTAGCTCAACGAATCGTGCGACGCACAAATCACACCATGAAACTGGAAGACCAAGCGATCGGAGAAGCCCAAATTCAAGAGTCCATTAATGAATTAGCGGCAGATTTTAAAAGAGAGTTGAACAAATCATTATGGGATTAGACTTTCAATATACCGCAGGACAAACCGCACTAAGGGAAGAGGGAAAGGAAGGTCTAAAAATAAGTTCCATAACAACTCAATCTGAGCTAAATGAGTTGGAGCAGATGAACATTGAAAAAGCGGTACAGTGGAGTCTTCAGATAAGACTTGACTCTGATAAAATATTAACAGAAAAGTTCATCAAGGAATTGCACAAAAGAATGTATGGAGATGTATGGAAATGGGCGGGAACATTTAGAAAATCAGAGAAAAACGTAGGTGTGCAATGGACTCAAATAGCTACTGCCTTCAGAGTTTTATTGGATGACACTCAATACTGGATTGAAAATAAAACTTACCCTAATACTGAAATTGCGATACGATTTAAACATCGCCTTGTTTCGATTCATTGTTTTCCAAATGGAAATGGGAGGCACAGCAGGTTGGTGGCAGATATTATAATGGAATCGATTTTCGGTCAGGAGATTTTCACGTGGAACAGTTCAAGTCTGATCGAGGGCGACGTTATTAGAAAAGCATATATTGTCACCTTAAAACAAGCTGACAATGGAGATATCGATCCATTGATCAAGTTTGCAAAGTCGTAAAATCCGAGAGATTTCCATTGGCATTCATTTATTTAATCAAAACAGCAATGCTACGACGCACCACTCATAAACCCAACAATTTAAAATATTTTTGAAATAGTACTGTTGTACCAATAGATGAAGGGAAAGCTACTTGTATTTTTTTTATGTTGTAGCTATATCGCCAGTGCGCAGGAGGTTGACGGCGTGGTCAAAAAGAGACTTGCGGTGAACGATTCGATTTCCTTCCATAACATCAGCGTCAACCCTAACTTTTTCCAACTTAATGACAAAACAGGCAAACCTATCGACACTGCGCTATATCGCGTAGATTATTCAAAATCGCTACTCATTTTTACTGACAAACAGCTCGTGGTCACAGACAGCATCGACGTCCAATACCTACCACTAGCCGATTTCCTGACCAAATCGTATCAGCTATACGATCCTTCCATTATTTTAGGTGAAAACAGCCGTCAGGAGCAGTTGGTGGCGCTCAAAAAGCCGACCTATAAACCTACAATTGTACCTTTCGACGGCTTGCAGGTTACGGGTAGCATTACCCGCGGCATACGCGTCGGCAATAACCAAAACAGCGTCGTTGACTCTGAACTGGACCTGCGCATCACCGGTAAATTATCCGACAAAGTATCGCTACGAGCATCAATACAAGATGCCAATGTACCGCAAACCCAAAATGGCTATTCCCAGCGACTTGACGAGTTTGACCAGATTTTTATCGAGCTATTTAGTGAGAATTGGAGTATCCGTGCTGGCGATGTGGATCTCGTGCAAACCGGTTATCAGTTCAATAATTTTACAAAACGTGTTCAGGGAATCGCAGGAAATATAAAGTTTGACGGCGATGAATTAGATGGCTACGCAGGCGCAGCAGGCGCGCTCGTTCGTGGGACATTCAACACCAGCAGATTCACTGGTCAGGAGGGAAATCAAGGGCCGTATAAACTGGTAGGGCAGCAGGGCGAGTTGTTTATCCTCGTGATTTCGGGAAGTGAACGCGTATATGTGAATGGAGTGCTGCTCACGCGTGGCGAGAATGCAGACTACATCGTCGACTACAACGCGGGCGAGGTGCGGTTCAATCCCACATTTCCCATTACAAGCGAGATGCGCATCTCCATTGAATATCAATACAGCGAGCGCAATTTTACCCGATTCATAGGCTATGCCAACGGTGGCGTCAAAAGCGATAAACTAAGCATTGACACCTACGTCTACACAGAAACCGATGCCAAAAACCAGCCGCTACAACAGGATCTCAATGAGGATCAAGTTGCAGTTCTTGCTGCCGCAGGCGATGACGATTCTCAGGCGATTGCTCCCAGCGCCGTGCGTGCCGATTTTTCTGAAAACAGAATCCAGTACACCCAGCAAACGATCAATGGCGTGCCGCGTTTTGTTTTTTCGCAGAATCCGCAGGCAGATTTGTTTAACGTGCGGTTCTCATTTGTGGGAGCCAACCAGGGAAATTATGCGTTGATCAACAATCAAAAAATTGCTAATATCTACGAATACCGCGAACCAGTAAACGGTATACCGCAAGGTAGTTATGAGCCAGTAGTTCGGCTTTTTGCGCCTGAAATCTTAACCATTGCGGGTGTAAAAGCCAACTACCAACCCACAAGTTCAACCATTGTTTTTACAGAGCTTGCCGCCAGTGATAACGATCTGAATCGGTTTTCTGATTTGGACGATAGCAACAATGCAGGCGTTGCGGCTAAACTGGGCGTGGAGCAACAGCTGTTTAAAAAGGACAGGAATCAGTCGCTAAAAGCCTCGTTCAATGCAGATTATATCCAGTCAGATTTCCGTAATGTAGAGCGCGTTTATAACATAGAATTCAATCGGGACTGGAACCTCGACAGCACAATAGGCAATCAGCTATTCACGACCGCTGGGGCAGACTATACTCGTGATTCCACGATAACGGCTAGTTATTCCTTTCAGCATCTGGAGTTTGCAGATCGCTACAATGGCAATCGCCACAACGTTGCCGGCCGTGTGCAGGGCGGTGGATGGTTATCCCGCTTTCGCGGAAGCGTGCTCTCCACAAACTCCACCACGCAAAAATCAACCTTCAACAGGACAAGTGCATCTGTGGTCAAGCGTTTCCAGAAGAATTGGGTGGGCGCGCGATTGAATCTGGAGGACAATGAGCAGGAAAATATTGCCACGGGAACGCTCACGCCATTGTCACAGCGATTTACAGAATACGAGGTCTATACAGGCCGCGGCGATTCCACGGCAACTTTTGTGGAAATTGGTTACCGCCATCGCGTCAATGACAGCCTGCGATCGAACAATTTGCAGCGTGTGAATAGTTCCAACACCTATTTTGTGCGCTCACAACCCATCAAGGATGAGCTTCAAAGCCTGCAGATTTTTGCCAACTATCGTGTGCTTTCCAGCGAGGATCAAACGGTTGAAAACGAGATCTCCCTAAACAGTCGCGTGATTTATGCGCGCAAACTGTTTACTAATAAAGTGTTGTGGAGCACAACTTACGAGACGAATAGCGGGACAATACCGCAGCAGGATTTTACCTATTTAGAGGTTAATCCAGGTCAGGGAACGTTCACGTGGATTGATTACAACGGTGATGGGATTCAGGATCTGAATGAGTTTGAGGTGGCGCAGTTTCAGGATCAGGCGCGGTATGTGCGCATTTTGCTGCCCAACCAAGTTTTTGTGCCCATCCACCAGAATAAATTTAGCCAGACGATCACACTCAATCCTATTTCTTGGTCTGGCGATCAAGGTTTAAAAAAGGTGTTGTCAAAGTTCTACAACCAAACCAGTTATCTGATTGACCGCAAGGTCGTGCGGGAAGGAGAGAAATTTGACCTGAACCCTTTTGACGATCGTGGCGAGCAGCTGGGATTGAATCTGAGTTTCAGAAATAGCTTGTTCTTTAATCGTGGCAAGCAGCGCTATACGACCAATTATACGTATTTGAGTACCACCACAGAAAACCTCCAAAGCATAGGCAGCATCGAGTCAGAAATCGAGAGCCATCAGATCAACTTTCTCCACAAAATAGCGGAGAGTTGGCTGTTCACCTTTAATGGTCAAACGGGATTCAACGCCAGCCGCAGCGAGAACTTTGCCAATAGGAATTTCAACATTGACGAGAACTTGCTGAAACCACAAATTTCTTATTTATTTGGTGAGAGCAACAGGGTTGATGTGTTTTATGAGTACCAGAATAAAAATAATCAGATTAATGATGTGGCGACACTTGACCAGCAGAATCTTGGCCTAGGCTGGAGCTTCAATGATGGCCAGAAATATGCTGTAAATGGTGAGCTGCGCTACGTTAGCAATGATTTTACGGGACAGGCGTTCTCACCCGTGGGTTTCCAAATGTTGGAAGGACTGCAAGCGGGCCAGAACTTGACATGGAACCTGTTGCTACAAAAAAAGGTGACTAATTTTATTGATTTGAATTTGAGCTATAGTGGTAGAAATTCTGAAACCGCTGCGACGGTGCATACAGGTAGCGTGCAGTTAAAGGCTTATTTTTAATTCTAGTATTAAGTAGTTCGTGTCAAGTATCAAAAGAAATAAACACAAGTTGTGGAGTAAATTATTTACCTAGTTATTCTTGACATATATGTGCATTTGATTTTCAATTAATCGGACTCTAGTGTTAACTTAAGAATGAATTTAAAATTTACCTACATTTATAAAACCCGTATCAAATTAATGAATTCTTTAATTGAAAGACATATTGTAGAGTTGCAAAGTATTTGCGAAAAACTGCAGGTGCGACAACTTTACGCTTTTGGGTCTGCAACTTCAGATCAGTTTACAGATGAAAGTGATTTGGACTTTTTGTTGTCTTTTATAGACGGGATTTCAACAGATGATTATACAGATAATTATTTTGAATTACATAAAAGACTTGAAGAGTTGTTTAATCGTGAAATCGACCTTTTAACAGAGCGTAGCCTGTCCAATCCTATTTTCGTTGAGCAAGTCAATAACTCTAAGCAACTTGTTTATGGACGTAAAGATTAGAAAGTATTTGTTCGATATTTCAATAGGAATAGACGCTATAGAAGAATATCTAGAATCAAATGACTTTGATACTTATCAAAATAATCGAATGCTACGAAGTGCTGTTGAGCGCGAGTTGGGAATTATTGGAGAAGCAGTAAATCGCATCGTAAAATCTGATCCTTCTATTATAATTAGCGATTTTAGAAGAATTATAGACGCAAGAAATTTTGTCATTCACAGCTACGATAAAGTGGATGATATCATCATTTGGAATATCATAGAGCGCAATTTATCTGTCTTAAAGAGTGAGGTAAAATCACTTTTAGAAAGCTAGTAATTTTTTCTATTTTACTATATTTTACGTTTTGCGCAACTATATATTTCTAAGCTTATAGCCGTGAGAAAACTATATTCTTCTTAACCACTCACTCATCGCCACCCGCTTTTCTAGATAATTCTTCAAATCCTTGATAGCAATACGTTCTTGCTCCATAGTGTCGCGATCGCGAACGGTTACCGCATGGTCTTCTTTGGTGTCGTGATCAACGGTAATACAAAACGGAGTTCCAGCGGCGTCCTGACGTCTGTAGCGGCGTCCTATAGCATCCTTTTCATCGTATAGGACCTTCATCGACCACTTGAGTTCGTCGATAATCTCGTTGGCGATTTCTGGAAGTCCGTCCTTTTTGAGTAAAGGTAAAATCGCAGCTTTAACCGGCGCGAGAACGGCTGGAATTTTTAAGACAGTACGTTCTGATCCGTCCTCTAGGGTTTCATCCATTAATGCTGTAGAGAATACGGCGAGAAACATCCTGTCGAGTCCAATGGAGGTTTCAATTACATAAGGAACGTAATTTTTATTTTCCTCGTGATCAAAGAACTGTAGTTTTTTACCACTATGTTCTTCGTGGGCTTTTAGGTCAAAGTCAGTTCTGGAGTGGATTCCCTCCAATTCTTTGAACCCAAAAGGGAAGTTGTATTCAATATCTGTAGCGGCATTTGCATAGTGCGCAAGTTTCTCGTGATCGTGGAAGCGGTAGTTTTCAGAGCCCAAGCCCAGCGAGCTGTGCCACGCCATGCGCTTTTCTTTCCATACCTCGAACCATTCCAATTCGGTTCCTGGTTTGACGAAGTATTGCATTTCCATCTGTTCAAATTCCCGCTGGCGGAATATGAACTGCCGCGCCACGATCTCATTTCTAAACGCCTTTCCCGTTTGTGCAATCCCAAAAGGTATTTTCATACGACCCGATTTCTGGACGTTTGAAAAGTTCACAAAAATCCCTTGTGCCGTTTCGGGACGCAGGTATAAGTCAGTTGCCGTATCTGCGCTGGCACCTATCTTGGTGCCGAACATCAGGTTGAACTGGCGAACATCTGTCCAGTTTCTGGAACCCGTGTCTGGATCTGCAATTTCCAATTCTTCAATTAAAGCCTTTACGCCGGCAAGATCTTCTGCTTGTAGTAATTTGGCTAGGCGCTCAACAGGCTCTTTAGACTGCTTCAAATAACCCATCACGCGTGGGTTAGTCTCACGGTACATTTTGGCATCAAAATCCTCACCGAATCTTTTGGCTGCTTTCTCTACTTCTTTCTCTGCTTTCTGGAGATATTTCTCGCAATAATCCTCTACAAGAACATCTGCACGGTAGCGTTTCTTGGAATCCTTGTTGTCAATCAATGGATCATTAAAGGCATCGACATGACCAGAAGCTTTCCAGGTGGTAGGATGCATGAAAATCGCCGCATCAATGCCAACGATATCCTGATTGAGCTGCGTCATCGCCTGCCACCAGTACTCGCGTATGTTTTTTTTGAGTTCTGCGCCGTTCTGACCGTAGTCGTAGACGGCCTGTAAACCATCGTAAATTTCACTGGATTGGAATACATAACCGTATTCCTTAGCGTGTGAAAGTACCTTTTTAAACTGATCTTGATCGTTGTTTGCCATAGCTGGCAAAGGTAAAAAAAGGCGGCTATTGTGCAGTGGCTTTGTGGTTATTTCGCTTTCGCGAAAGCGAAATCACTTCTATTTTTCAAATAAGAAGGTGAAATATTGGAGTTCAATCGCTTACTATATGTAATCAAAATGGTGATTTATCTAAACACAACCTCATTGTTTGCAACCCGCACGCGACCATTGAAAAGATTTACCTTGTACGTTCCCTTGGTGATTTTATCAACGTCTGCATCTAGCAATTCGCAGATATCCAATTCTTTACCAGCATAGTTAAACTCTACTACTTTAGAGTACGTAAGGGTTTGAGAATCAAAGTTAACGGTCTTTGCAAGGCCCATGACATTATTTTCTGGACTGATGACCTGTAGGTAAAATTTGTTTACACCGGTAGAGGCAAGGGCGTTTTCTGGTAGGGTAAAGCACACTTTGAGGTCATCCACGCGGCTAGCGCGGTCATTGATAATTTCCTTGCCAGACCTGCGCACGATCACACCGTCAATCTTGAAGTTTGTAGGAATGAGCGTTGCCGCCTTATTGACATTCTCGGTAAGTTTTACCACAGCTTCCTCTTTGAGCTCGCTCTTGATAATTTCCTCGTTGAGTGCTGCAAGAGTGCTGTCATTGATGCGCACTAGATATTTATTGCTTTCCTCAAGCTTGACTATTCTTTCGGTTAGCTTTAGACGTTCGTCTTTTATTTTGGATAGTTCCTTGCGCAGTCTGGACATCACCGCAACGCTGCCTTCTAGGTTGACCACGCTATCGCGCAATCTGGTGATGCGTTCCCGGGCAATGATCAGGTCACTGCTTAGCATATTACCCTTCTCAATCTCTGCAGTGTATTCTAGGGATATATTTTTGAGCTCGTCTTCAATGCGCTCTTTCTCTGTAGTTAAGCCAGTTTTTATGGTCTCATTTTCTTGATAGGTAGAGTAGGACCAGTAGGCAAGGAATATAAAAAGAAGCAATAGCACCCCTAGAATGATCTTCAAAAAACGATTGTCTTGTCGCGCTTCCATAACCTATTATATTTAGGGCACTAAACTAAAGGTTTTTATGCAATCGTGGCTTGGTGATTTTGTTAATCTCTTTTATCCGGAAACCTGTTTAGGCTGTGATTTGACCTTACAATCGGGTGAGCCGCTGGTTTGCGTTGCCTGCCGCTCTCAACTACCGGTCGCCTATCACGACTTAAAAAGCAACGATAAGCTGGAGGAGTTGTTTTACGGTCGCATAGCTGTCCAGCATGTTACCAGCCTACTGTACTATGAGAAAATAGGAACGGTACAGCATTTAATCTATGCCCTCAAATATCAAAAAAATGAGGCTGTTGGAACATTTCTGGGTGACTGGATGGGAGCCTATATGGCGGCAGACGCTCGCTTTTCAAGCGTAGATCTGGTGGTGCCGGTACCTGTACATCCCAAACGTTTGCAAGAGCGAGGCTACAACCAAGTAACAAAGTTCGGAGAATGCATTGCAGATGGGTTGGGAGTTCGCTTTCTCGAAAGCGTGCTCGCCAAAACACTCAATACAAAAAAGCAAGCCCAGTTGAACCAGCAGCAACGCAGCAACGAGACCAGCTCTCCTTACCAACTGCTTGAAAACCTAGCCGAAAACCAACATATTTTACTGGTGGACGATATTATAACTACAGGGACTACACTAACGCTATGCGCACGTGAACTGCTTAAAATTCCCGGCACACGCATTTCCATTGCGACCATGGGCATATCGGTCTAAAATATCTAGTAACTTGCAAGCGTTTTGAAAACCGTGAAAAATAAATATTCCCTATTCCTAGCAGCCATTGTTATTGCGCTGGCACTAACACATTGCGCTAAACGTGGCACTCCAACAGGCGGCCCGATTGATGAAACACCGCCAGAAATCCTGCGTGCATTTCCAGACAATTATAGTGTCAACTTTAAAAACCAAGTGATTGAAGTCACTTTTGATGAATACATCAAGTTGGAAGACCTGCAGAAACAGTTAGTAATATCTCCACCGCTCAAGAACCGTCCAACCATCAAACCGCAGGGCGGCGCCTCAAAAAAGCTGACGATTGAAATTACAGATACCCTGTTAGACAATACGACCTATGTGCTGAATTTTGGCCAAAGCGTGGTTGATAACACAGAAGGTAACCCTTACCCATTTTTTAAATATATTTTTAGTACCGGCACCTACATTGATTCACTGAAAATAAGCGGTCGAGTAAGTGACGCGCTCACGTTCAAGACAGATGATTTTGTAAACGTCATGTTGTATGAAGTCAACGAAAGCTACACAGATTCAGTAGTTTACAACCAGCAGCCTAGATATGTGGTGAACACGTTGGATAGCCTAACGACTTTTACCATGGAAAATCTGAAGGCTGGCCAGTACCGTATGGTAGCACTCAAGGAAAAATCCAGCAATCTAAAGTTTGATCCCAAAACGGACAAAATAGGTTTTGTTAGTGATGTCATTACCGTACCTACAGATGAAGAATTTGTTGTACAACTTTATGAGCCAGAGCAGGACAAAGAACTGCGCCGGGCGAGCCAGGTGGGACAATCCCGCATACAGATAGGCTATGCGGGAGCATTGGATTCTATGAAAATCTCACCGATAGATAAATCCTTGATTACAGCGAGTAGAATAACTAAGGAAGAAGATAAGGACACGCTCAACTATTGGTACCAACCGACTCTAGAGCGAGACAGCCTCGCATTGAACATCGAGTTCAAGGACTTTAAAAAAACGCTTACCGCTAGGTTAAAAGCTGGCCAAGACAAGGACTCGTTAATCATTATTAAATTTGGTCAATTCAGTTTGCGGGACCCCATTCAGTTTACAGCAACAACACCTATCTCGCAACTCGATGCGACCCAAATGAAATTGATCGATAAGGATAGTATTGCGCAAGAATTTACGGTTGAGTTGGACTCGCTTAAAAATATTGCTACCTATAACTTCAAGGCAATTCCAGAACAGAAATACAACCTTCAATTATTGCCAGGTGCGATTACAGATTTTTACGGAAAGACGCACGATACTATCACCAGTGTATTTTCAACAAGAGCGGCGTCAGACTTAGGAAATATACCCATCAATTTGAGTGGTGGTAGCAGTTTTCCTGTGATTGTCCAAATCGTGACAGAAACCCTAGAAGTCACCGCAGAAATTATTGTGGATAAAAACGGACCTATTGTTTTTGATTACTTACCACCCAATAAATATTACATCCGCATGATTTACGATGCAAATGATAATGGCAGGTACGATCCAGGTAATTTTCTTGAAAACCTACAGCCAGAAAAGGTGGTATACTTTCCTGATTTGATCCCATTGCAGGCCAACTGGGATTACGTTACCAATATTACGTTAGAGTAAACCCATCTCTATCCTCTAAAAATTTAAGTTTGTCACGATATAGGGTGATGTGTTTCTTATCCAGTTCTACCGTTTGAATTCCTTCTTTTTCCCACGGGTGATCTGTAATCAATTCATGACCTAGAACATCATAGACTTGAGAATGGCCGCTGTAATCCATTCCAGTGCCGTCAGTTCCTACTCGATTGACGCCTATAGAATAAGCCATGTTTTCTATGGCTCTTGCCTTTAGAAGCGCATCCCACGCATTGACACGAGGCACTGGCCAGTTCGCGACATAAATAATGACATCATAATCTAGCGTATTTCTTGAATATACGGGAAATCGCAAGTCGTAACATATTTGAAGGTTGAACTTCCAGTCTTTGTAATGTGCTATTACAGGATTTCCGCCAGCTTCATATACCTTACTTTCACCCGCGAGGGTAAAGGTGTGTCGTTTGTCATAGATGGTAAAATCGCCGTCTGGCTTCATAAAAATCCCACGATTGCAATATTTGCCCGTATCTTTTTTAAACATTACGCTGCCGTATATCGCAAAATCTCCTGCCATTGCGTGATCCTTCATCCAATCATAAATGGTGTAGGAATAGGCAATTTCCGTCGGGTTCATAGAGAAACCGGTGGTAAACATCTCAGGAAGAATGACTAGATCTGTTTTACCGTACAAAGCCTGTAATTTTTTGTCAAAGGCATTGAGATTCAGCAGTGGTTCTTCCCAGATGAGATCTGTTTGGATGAGGGAAACTTTGAGTTTTTGGGACATTGATTTTTATTTGGTTACTTTATACTTTTCAATTTCACAAATATCGTATCAGAATCAATAGTGTCATTTAATCGATAGCGTTGATCTATTTTTAGGGTTTTATACCCACTTTTTCTAAAGATTAATTCATGCTCATCACAACCTCCAAAAACGCATCCTACTAGGATTGAGGCGTTGAAAAAACCTAAGGAATCAGTTGTAGCTGAAATGCCTGATATATTTGGAGTTATAAGTTCTGCTTTGACACCGTTAAGTTTATTACCACTATCGGCATCCACAACATATCCATAATCGCCCACAAATCCTTCACAACTGCAAAGAAACAATGCAATTATTAACTGAGGCAATAATTTAAGGCATCTCCGTAACGCACTTTTCATAATATGCATTTACAATTCATTTAAAATTTTAGCTGCGGCAACTAGTTCTTCATCTTCTTTAGCAAAGCAGAATCGCAGCATTTTGGGATCGCGACCTTCCATGAATACACTTATTGGTATCGATGCGATTTTGTGGTCGATGGTTAACGCTTTCGCGAAAGCGAGATCACCATCATCGGTAATTGCAGAGTAATCCAGAAGCTGGAAATAGGTACTTTCTGTTGGTGTGAATTTGAATTTGCTGTCTTTGATAAGGTTGAGAAATAGATCGCGCTTGCGTTGGTAAAACTGACCAAGGTCTTGATAATGTTTCGGCTGTTGCAAGTACATGGCAATGGCTCGCTGGAATGGATGGCTCACGCAAAAAACTACCTGTTGGTGAACCTTTAAAAACTCGTTCATCCACCGAGGTGGAGCCAGACAAAACCCGACTTTCCAACCCGTCACGTGAAAGGTCTTGCCGAAACTGCCCATTACAAAACTGCGCTCTTTCAATGCTGGATAGCGACTCGCGCTTAAATGTTCCCGACCGTCAAAAATCATGTGCTCGTAAACCTCATCACTCAACACAAGAAGATCGTTTTTTACAGCGATTTGTTCTAGTTCTAGCATATCGCTATGCGTCAATAATTTCCCGCTGGGATTGTGCGGTGAATTGATGAGGATCATTTTGGTATTGGTAGTGATCTTATCGCGCACTTCTTGCCAGTCTATGGTAAAGTCTGGCAAATGCATGTGGATTTTTACAGGAACGCCACCGGCAAGCTTTATGGCAGGCTCATAGCAATCATAGGCAGGCGTGAATAGAATAACCTCGTCGCCTTTGAATACAGTTGCTTGAATGGCAGTAAATATCCCTTGTGTTGCACCAGCCACGACACAGATCTCCTCATCTGGATGATAGAAAGCATTGTGCTGCGATTTGAACATCTGGCTAATCGAAATGCGTAGGGAAATTAAACCCGCCATAGGCGCGTACTGGTTATGGTTTTCTAGTATCGATTTAGCCGCTAGCTGTTTCAAGTCATTGTTTGCAGGAAAACTGGGGAATCCTTGCGAGAGATTGAGCGCGCCGTGTTGTGTGGCAAGTTGGGACATCTCGGTAAAAATGGAGGTAGTTGCGTTGGGAAGTTTTGAGCGGGTCATGGTTTGAAAATAAAGAATTTATTGCAAAATCAAGGTAGCTTGTTGCCAATGATTTAATGTTGCTATTTCCCGCGTTTAACTGTCTCAACATACTCCACTATCTCCTCTACAACCCCATCCACATTCTTCAAAACATCCTTTGACCAAAACCTGAATACCTTATACCCTTTTTCTTCCAGCTTATGATTGACCTGGCGGTCGCGTTGCATGTTGCGCTCTAGTTTTGGAATCCAGAAATCCCGATTGGTTTTGATCTTTTGTTTACGGTTTTCCCAATCATGGCCGTGCCAGAATTCGCCATCAATAAACACCACTGTTTTATAGATGTGCATCGCAATGTCTGGTTTGCCTATGAGTTTCTTGTAATCCTTGCGGTAGCGGTATCCTTTTGCCCATAGCGCCTTGCGCAGCATGAGTTCTGGTTTGGTGTCTTTACCACGTATTTTACTCATTTGCCTGGAGCGTTTCTGCGTGGTGTAAAAGCCAGATTCTTCATTGAATTTTGGAACCTTGATGGGCTCCTCGATGACATACTTTTTGGACATGATCTAAAGGTAGGATTTGTAAAAAATCATCCTGCCAGAAAAATGCTAAAAAGAGGTGTTTCCCTGATAGCTTTGGGCGGTTCGCTTTCGCGAAAGCGAACCTACTACATCATATTGCATCTTGAAATCTTACTTCATACTACAACCAGACGTACAAACGCCATTACACGCATTAAATAAGAAATCAAATACTAGTTTAATAATGTGGGAGCCGCTATTG
>JBBSPH010000033.1:0-14858 GCA_038258985.1 Flavobacteriales bacterium | reverse complement strand
GGCTTATCGACATCAACAACTGCTGGTAGATGGATTGGGATGAAAAAGTGGTTTTCGCTTTCGCGAAAGCGAACTCTCTACCCGCTTTCAAGACCCCTTTCAAGTCTTGATCTTTCCTTAAACTGCGTGCATATTGATAATGCCAATAACTCACACCATAGCCGTAATTATCCAGCGTCTTGTTACGTTTCAAGTGCTCGTTGAAGCTCTTTTCCCAGGATCGGTCCAATGCCTTGATGGCGTTGTCATAGATGCGATCCGTCTGTGGGCGGTCGCCGTCGTTGACGTTCAACTTATTCAAATGACCGATTCCCACCGCAATGTGACGTGTGATGTACTCACTGTATCGACCACCGGCAAACCACGGGAAACCGCCGTCGCCCATTTGCTGGGCTTCCAGTTTGGCAAGGGTTTTCTTTTTTTCCCGAGCCGTTTTGGCAAGGTCAAATAAGGTGGCGAGGCGCTTCTGCTTTTCGGCTTCTGACTGGGCATCGCGCAACCAAGGCGTATGGTTGAGAATGATCGTCTTCAACTCCTCATTTTTCTCCAAATTACTGGCGGGCACATCGTTTGCGGCCCAACTGTCAAAAACTTCCTTAACCTTAGGATTGCTGTTCAAGATATGTGCTGCCATTGCGTTAGCGTAATATCTAGAAAAAGTCTGCTCGCTGCACTCGTGTTCAAATTCCATCAAATAAGGCAGCGACTGGATCGCATACCACGATGGATTTGAGGTGTATTCAAAGGTCAATTGGTGGTTCGTTCTGGTGCTGGAAGTTGTGTTGGCGAGCTTGTCCATGGTCACGCTAGAAGTCTCGCCAGCGCGTACCCAAAGCGCTCGGGATTCTGTTACCAGCATTCTATTGGTCAGCACGGGCAATGTGTTTTCTTCTCCATCAGAGAAATTTCCTGCTGTCGCCAGCACCCGATACGTCACCGCTTGCGTGCCGATGGGCACCGAAAACGTCCAATTCACACTCGCGTTACCGCCGGTTGCCGCCTCAAAAGCCTGAATGTTTTGGGTGTTGCCCAATTCCTGATCAATAGGCTGCATCGTGAGCGCATCAAACAATTGGAGTGTTGCCTTACCCGTAATTGGTTTGCCAGAAAGATTGGCAACTTTGGTAGAGAACCTGATCGTGTCTGTTTCCCGTAGAAACCGTGGCGGATTAGGAACTAGACTCAGCTCTTTTTGTGTTTGCACCAATCCCTCAAACTGCGCCGTTTGTGCCTGCTTGTTATGCGCAAACAATCTAAATTTCCATTGCGTCAGCGCCTCCGGTGATTTGAAACTGAACTTTAGGTTTCCTTTTTCGTCCGTGTATAATTCTGGGAGGAAAAATGCGGTTTCATCGAGGTTCTTGCGGATTTGTACGTTTTGCAATGCGAGTGCCTCGTTGACGATGTCTTGGGTAGAAACACCTTCTTTGGTACTGATGATCACTACGCCGTTTGCTGCACGGCTGCCATAGATGGCCGTTGCGGCGGCATCCTTAAGGATGGACATCTCCAGTACGGAATCTGGATTGATCGATTTAAATTCTGTAGCAGTCATTGGAACGCCATCTATGATATATAATGGTTCTGCACCATTGATAGAGGTTGCACCGCGAATCATTACTTTCGCATCTGCTCCTGGTTGACCCTTGCTATAAGCAACCTCGACTCCAGCAGCTCTTCCCTGCAACATATCTGCCACAGGTGCTGGACTCGTTGCCTCCGTTTCATAGGCCACCTCATCCATTTCTTCTCCATCTCGATTTCTGCTCATTCTCCTCTCCTTGCTGGTAGAATAGCCCGTAATCACTACCGAATCTAGGGATGCATTTTCTGAATCAAGCACAATATTTTCTACATCACTATCAATATTTACTTCAACATTTGAATACCCTATATAGGAAATTATGAGCGTTTCTCCTTTTTTGGCAGTTATGTCATAAAGGCCGTCATAATCAGATACCACGCCTTTATCCGTTCCCTTAATTTGAATGGTCACACCAGGGAGCGGTGTTCCAGACTCATCAGTAATTTTACCAACGATTTTCCCTGCAATGGGATTTACGGGAGTCAGCTTTCGCGAAAGCGAATTTTTATAATATCTATAGCTATTTTCAAAATTATCGAATGTCAGTCCAAATAGATTCAGTCGCTCCTTTTCCAGCGCAAACAGTGGCTCCCAATCGTAGGGTAGTCGGGCACTTATAGAAATTAGGCTTGCAGCAGTAAGGTTGTTGGGCGATGACGGATAGAACTCGCGGTTGCGACTATAGAAACTGATGCCGTTCCAGTAACTGCTGGCGAACTCGTCCAAGCTCTTGTCGTACATACTTGCGAGGACTTCTGCCTGCATTCCCGTGCTGTCCTGGTCCTTGATGGTAAACGACCATTCCTCGTCCTCACCCGGATACAACTTATTGCGGAAGGTCTGGGTGGTGATGGCATATTGCTGGATGGGTTTGACCGGCTTGTTGGCCTGAAAACTACCCGTTTCAAAATCGTTGTATTTATGGACGGCGTACTGAAATTTCAAAGCATTGCCTTGCGCGTTGCCCATAGCAAATCCCATAGTTGTCTTGCCATTGGGCAGATAGATCCACTTTGATTCCAGAATGCGCTTGCTATCGTAGGTGGTCAAATAAACGTAAACGCCGTCGCTGCTGGTGTAGAAATCCACAATTGCCTGATCGTCCACAACTTCCAGATCGTGGCTAATTATGGAGGGAACAACCGGCAAATCCTTGTCTGCCCAGACTTGGGTTTCCTGCTTTTCCTCTACGTAATCCTTTTCATTATCTAAGCTTAGGTTCTTGTCTGCCTCAACGGCTTTTGCATAGAGAATGTAGTTGCCGTTTTTCCACTGGTCTGTGATTGGGATCTTGAAGGTTGTCAAGGAATCTGTGGTGACGGTGGTTTTGAAAAGAATGGGCGTGTTTTTCCAATCGTCCGTTTTTTCTTCCTTACGCAATTCGGCTAGTGGGAATTGCTTGCGGTATTGCTCAAGATCAAGTTCGTGGAATTCGGCTTCTCCTAGCTCACTATCAACAATAATATGATCGCTATCGATATTGCTGCGTATCTGGAATTCTATGGTTGCCTTGACGGGTTTGCCGTTTAGGTTCCTTGCCATCACCTGAACCTCATTATTTGCGATCGTAAGGCTCCCATAACTTGAAATCTGAATCTCGATAGGCTTATAGCCCACACGAACACTGGTGCTAGCGGTGCGTGTCTCACCATTGACATCTGTCACGCTCGCCTCAATGCGGTAATTATACACCGATTCGATTTTCTTTACCGTCAATGAAGAATCAGGCAAGGCCTTGAATGGGATCGTGAACGTGCCGTCGGCTTTTGTCACTGTGGTATCGTTTGCCATTACCTGGGCATCTACGGGAATATAGCCGTATTTCCAATAAGGAACATTTGCAGTTCTGGTGACCGTGTACGCTACTTGCGCATCTGTGATATTGCTTCCCAGCAATGCTCTTGCAAATCCTTCCACCTTGACGCTATCGCCCACGACGTAGGTTTCGGTCACTTCCTTAAATTCGGTTTTGAATCGTGGACGTTTGTATTCTTCTACCTGGAAACTAGTATTCCCGTTGGACTGCATGATTCCCGACCAGTTGAATTTCTTACTATTCGTATTGGCATAAATCGTAAATCTTCCCGTCAGCGTTTCGGCTGGTAATGTGAAGGAGCCGTTGATGCTTCCGTAGACGTTTGTAGTAAACTTTTCTTTAAATACATTCTCACCATTGACGTCTTCCACTACGATTTCCAGTTCTTCATTTGGGATGACGCTGGACTTTTCGTTTTGCGAGGAAACGAAAATGGATTTGAAATACACGGTTTGTCCAGGTCTATAAATGGCCCGATCCAGATACATAAACACCGATGCCTTTTTACTGGTGTCGTTTTCCGCTCTATTGTGATACCCTCTATATATTTTTGTTGTAAGGCTATCGCCCAGAAGCTGCGCTTCCAGTCGCTGGTTGTAATATCTATCTGACAATAGGAATGAAGTCTGGCCATCCTTATCAGTTTTACCGCGATAGCTGGCCGTTTTTTTATCATCTTGAAAAATATTGATCGTGACATTTTCCAGTGGCTTGCCTGTATCCCGATCTGTAGCAGTGACTACAGTTTTACCAGCCACATTGTTGCTGGACAGCGTTAGTCCTGAGACTGTCATAAAGCTACCTGCCGTCACCTTTTCTTGGTTTGCTTCTTTGATCACCACCAAATAGTTCCCTTTTTCTAATCCTGGAATCGCATATTCATAGGTATGGGAAAAAGTATCACCACCTTCTGGCAAGGTTGCTTCTTCTACGTGGGCAAAGGTGTTGTTCTTAAGCGCTCTTTGAAATACGGCGTTGTGGATGGAATCGTTATTTCCTTGTCTAGAGGCAAACTTCTGCTCCACTTTAATGTAATATATACTCGCGGCAGCCACATTTTGATAGGATACCAAACCGCGACTGGGCTGCATAGGAATAATATTGGTCTGTAGATTACTACTTACGGTAGGTTGATAAATTTGCGAAAGCAATCGCATGCACTTTAGACTTCCGTATGTTTCTGGGTATTTCTCAATGGCAGCTTTGGCAATGCTAATGGCTTGCTGGCGGTCTTTGAGTTTCTCTTCATTTTCAGCCGCGTTGGATCGCTCAAAATAATACTGGGCTAGGCTATGCTGGATCATAGTCACCGCGCTATTATCCGCATAGGATTTTATCAGATAATTGTATAATATAACCAGTTGTGGCAGTTCTTCATCCACACCTACTTGATCTTTAGAATAGTCTAGACGCTCATCAATAGCAGCAAGGTAGGCGGCTGGCTCGTTGCGCTTTTTGTGCAGGTCTTCCAATTTCCCGTAAAGCTGGATCACGTCATAGCTAGAATAAACCGTGTCGTTTTTTGGTCTTTTAAGTTTGATAAGTTCTTCCGTAGGCAAGAACGCGTTTTCTTTTGTGATGACAAAAGCATCTCGTGGCATCGTAATTCCGTAAGCGCTGGTTTTATAGAAATCCAATGCATGGTGCGCAAGTACATCCAGCAAACTGGGTCGCAACTCACGTCCTAGAGGCTTGATCTGCAATATGGGATCAAAGTCTGCTATATTGATCTTTGAGAGTTTGTCGCTATCGGTTAATGATTTTTGGTAGATGTCTGATATTTCGCTGTAGAATTTTTTAAGGTCCCAGGCCATAAAATCATCGCCGCCGGCATCTGCGGTAGTCCTGTCACTAATGCGGTAACGATTTTGCTCTAGGTATTGCTCAAATAGCTGTGCCTTGATAGAATAATAAATGTTCTTCTCTGGAAACTTTGTAGCGGCGATGCGTTTGTCCAACTCGGCAATAACCTTTTTCTGCGCGTCTTCCTCTTTGACCATCCAGAATTTGGCTTGAAATAAAAACACCTTGACCAGTTGCGCCTCGTCCTTGTTGCGGGTAGCTTTTTGGGCAATTTCTTCTAGGATCTCCTGAGCATCAATCAATTGGTTGCTGGCTTCCAGACGTTCTAATTGCTGCCACTGGCCCGTGTATTCTTGGGCGATAGAAAAATTAAAACTTGCGACTATAGCTGCGAGGAGAAAGAAATACTGCTTCATAATGGGTTGGATTAATTTAAAGGTATTCAATTTTTTGTTTTGGCACGCTCGTTGAACCCACTTCAATTCCTATACCGTTAATCCCTGCTGATCTTTTTACTAATTTTGAATCCATGAAATACCTATTGCTTGTCCTGCCTTTTATTATTTGTAGCGTTGCTAGTGGGCAGTCCGCTTTCGCGAAAGCGGAAAACCTCTACAAACAATGCAACTATAAAGCAGCTTTACCGATCTATACAGAATTGCTGCAAGCCGATGCCAATAACGTAAAATTATTGCGCGCCACCGGCCAGACGTACGGAAAACTTGACAAATTTGAAGAGGCCACTGGAGTGTACGAGCGCCTGCTATCACTAGACAACAACAATGCGGAGTACCACTTTTTCTACGGCGGCGCCATGGGTATGTGGGCAAAAAATGCAGGAAAATTCAAAGCCCTCAGTTTGCTGGACGATGTGAAATTCCACTTGAAACGTGCCGCAGAGCTGGATTCCAGACACGTGGAAGTGCGCTGGGCACTGGTACAATTGTATACAGAACTACCGGGAATTATTGGTGGATCATTATCAACCGCCAGAAAGTACGCGAGCCAGTTGCAAACTATTTCTCCTGTCGACGGTTATCTCGCCACGGGATATATCGAGGAATACGATAAAGATTATGAGGACGCGGAGACCGCTTATAAGAAGGCGATCAAAGTCGGTGGGTCGCCGCTGACCTATTTGAAGTTGGCAAGCCTATATTCTGACAAGATGAATCGTGAGGGAGACGCAAAAACGACTTTAAAAGAAGGCCTAAAAATCCACAAGGATTCCCAATTGCGCGCAGAATTGAAGAAGTTGGATTCTTAAGAGTCACACTATTTCATCGTGGTTTCATAAGGGTAGGCTTAAGCCTACCCTTATGAAATTATTTCCCATCCTCGATTCTTCCCAAAGGGAAGGAATCATTCTGAAACAAAATGTAAAAGTAAAAGTCCTTTCCTTAGGAAAAGATTTAGGATAGGACAACAAATTCAGATTCTTCCAAAAGTCAGTCAATCGTCAATTAGCGCAGCGGTCGGTCATCAACATTTACAATGTTTATCTTTACCACTAAACTTGAACTTTATGCGCGTACATTTTATCGCGATAGGCGGCAGCGCCATGCACAATCTAGCCCTAGCACTTCATAACAAAGGCTATCAGGTAACTGGAAGCGACGACGCCATATTTGAACCCAGCAAGACTAGACTGGAAAAGAAAAAATTACTGCCCAAGAATATGGGCTGGTTTGCAGAAAAAATTACTTCTGATCTTGACGCAGTTATTCTGGGAATGCACGCCAAGGCCAACAATCCCGAGCTGTTAAAAGCACAAGAGTTAGGTGTTAAAATATACAGCTATCCCGAATATCTTTTTGAGCAATCCAAGAATAAGACCAGAGTCGTTATAGGTGGATCGCACGGCAAGACCACGATCACCTCGATGATCCTGCACGTGATGCATTACCATCACCGCGAGGTAGATTATATGGTGGGCGCACAACTGGAAGGTTTTGATACCATGGTGCATTTGACAGAAGAGAATGAATTTATCGTTCTAGAAGGCGACGAATATCTTTCCAGCCCTATTGATCGCCGACCTAAATTCCATTTATACCAGCCCAATATTGCCTTGATCTCTGGCATCGCTTGGGACCATATCAATGTCTTCCCGACCTATGAAAATTATGTCCAGCAGTTTGAGGAATTTGTGGATTTGATGAAAAATGGCAGCATTCTGGTCTACAATGAAGAAGATCCAGAGGTCAAACGCATTGCAGAGGCGAGCACTAAACCCACCAGAAAACACGCCTATACTGTTCCTGCCCATACTGTCAATGATGGTAAAACATTTTTAGAAACGCCGGAAGGCGACATGCCGATTGAAATTTTTGGGAAGCATAATTTAAGTAATCTCGCTGGCGCGAAATGGATTTGCCAGCACATGGGAGTAGATGAAGATGATTTTTATGAAGCGATCGCCACATTCAAAGGTGCATCAAAACGTCTCGAGAAAATAGCTGAAAACCAAAAAACGGTTATTTATAAAGATTTTGCACATTCACCCAGTAAGGTTGAGGCAACGACCAACGCGGTGGCGGAGCAATACAGTGAGCGCACGGTCATTGCCTGTTTGGAATTGCATACTTTCTCTAGCCTTAATCCAGAATTTCTAAAAGAATACGCTGGATCATTAGACAACGCTGATGTTGCGGTAGTTTTTTACAGCCCAGATGCCGTTGAATTAAAAGGACTCAAACCTATCTCTAAAGATCAAATCAAGGAAGCATTTTCCAACGATGCTCTGATTATCATGACAGATCCCACCGAGTTCAAAGAATGGTTGTTCCGACAGAAATTGGCTCACACAGTTTTACTACTTATGAGCAGTGGTAACTATGGCGGATTGGATTTTGAGAAGTTGAATAAGTTGGTTTAATATTTACATAAAACCACATGAAAAAACTATATGTGATTGCAGGTTGCAACGGAGCTGGTAAAACAACAGCTTCCTATACCATTTTACCAGAAATTCTAAATTGTGATGAATTCATAAATGCAGATGAAATTGCTAGAGGAATTTCACCCTTCAATCCGGATGGTGCTAGTTTCCAAGCAGGCCGAATCATGCTCCAACGCATTCACTCACTTATAGAAAGCGGCAAAACATTTGCCTTTGAAACCACACTTGCTACAAGAAGTTATCATGGTTTTATAGAGAAGGCACAATCGAGAGGCTATTGCGTTACTTTGTTATATTTCTATTTGAACTCAAAAGAACTTGCTATTAAAAGAGTGGAGACTCGAGTTAAAGAAGGAGGACATAACATTCCAAAGGATGTCATTTTGAGGAGATATGATAATGGCCTACTAAATTTCTTTTCTATTTTTAAAGATTTGGTATCTGAATGGACATTAATAGACAATTCAAATCGGCCACCTATTGTGATTGCTAAACAAAAAAAGAACGAATTGATCATTGAAGATTCTGAACTATGGAATCACCTAAACCAAACGTACAATGGAGAAAACTAAAGATATAGATCCTTCAACCAAAGAACTCCTTCGTGGTTTAGAACTAGCGTATCAGAAAATGGTCGCTTTCAAAAAATACAAGAAAACGCCTTTAATCATTTCAAAGAATGGAAAGGTTGTCGAAATTCCTTGGGACGAGATTGAACCTACCACTGCAGATTAAATTAGAGTATAAATCTCGTTAAGATACTTTTCATCATGAAATTAAGCAAACGAAAAGAAACAAATAAAGATGATTTTTCAATTTCTACGTTTATACATTCTATTGCAAGTGAGCGTTTAGAGGTTAGAAATATCGATGACAAAAGAGTCCTTACCGAATACCTAGTAAAAAAGTATTTGTAATAGTTTGCCTAAACAATCCCCATCTTCTTCAACAAAAAGCTCGCATTCATATTTGTCGCAACACCATCTTTGAATGTGTAGTCAAAGAACAATTCATCATTGATGATTTGAGCATCAAAGTAATAGTTGGAAATATGCTCGTGCTCTTTGGCGACTTCCGTAAGGCTTAAATCGTGTGTGGCGATGATGCCGGTTGCTTTTTTGAGCGTTAGCTTTTCAATCAGTTTTCTGGAGCCACTGGCTTTATCGACGCTGTTGGTTCCTTTTAGGATCTCGTCGAGAACGATGAAATACTTTTCCTGCTCCATCTTGTCCACGATAAACTTTAAACGTTTGAGTTCGCTAAAGAAATAACTCTCATCATCTTTAAGACTGTCACTTGTTCTCATACTTGTAATGAGCTTGATGGGCGCATATTTTGCACTAGTTGCCCAAATAGGCAAACCTGTATTTGCCATCACGATGGACATGGAAACGGTGCGTAGGAATGTACTCTTCCCAGCCATGTTTGCTCCCGTAATAATGAAGAATTCGCCTGACTGTATAGAAATATCGTTTCCAATGGCTTTTTTTGGATCCAGTAATGGGTGAATAGTCTGTGCCGCAATCAGTCCAAATTCTCTTGACTCAATTATCGGATAAATGTAGCTTGGATGATTGTAGGTAAAATTCCCTAAGGAATTCAATCCATCAATCTGTCCTACAGCATCCAACCACGGCGCAATGTATTGCCCGTTTGCGGCCAACCAAGCCTCAATAGAATGAACCTGTTTTAGGTTCCATAAGGCAAATGCGTTGATAAAGATTCCTACCAGTAAATTGTTCCCTTGCTCCAACCTGCTGACCAATTTACCCAGATGATGCAATCGGCTGGAAGCTTTCTTTTCGCCGGTCAGTATTTGGTTTTTAAGCTGTTGCAGTATCTCTGATTTGAATTCCACCTGTTCTAACAATTCCAATAGCTTTCCATACTGGACAAAAAACCCTTCCAATTCAGATACATATTTTCCAAGCTCAATGATCCGTTTTGCGTAGCGACTAGAAATAATAAGTCCTACTAGAAATATACCACCCACCCACCAACCGCTAATCGTATCCATCGCATATAAAACAATGATCACAAGCGATATTGCTAGCTGCACATAACACAGCCAGGAAAATAGTTGAGGTACAAACGATGTATAGTTTTTAATCCAGTCAATAACCGATTTTGGCTTGATATCACTGTCCAGTAATCGCGCCGTTGCGGCATATTCCTGTCTAAAATCCAGCATCTTGCCCAATTCTTGGATTGCGTCCTGACGTTTTGGGATGTCGCTGATCTCATTTGCTGTAAGTCTACCTGCTAGCAACCGCCTTCCTTCCAGCAATGCCGTTCTATTGATAAACTGATAAAATGAACCTATTCCAAACAAGTCAATATCCCTACTATAATCGTGGTCATCCTCCTTGAACTCATCACCGGCGGACAAGTCTTCATAATTACCATTAGCAACTTCAATTTCCAATTCGTTCAGCCGGATCAGTTCATCGTAATAGTTGCGTTTACTCTTAAGATCTTCATGTCGAGCGACCAAATACAGAAAAGAACCAATGCCCGCAACAGCTATAGCCGTCGAGATTTGCCACGAGTTCCAGAAAAAATAAATCCCGGCTACCGCTGCTAGAAAAGCAACCATACGGATGATTCCCGAGATGCGCAGCTGGTGGTTGTATCGCTTTCGCGAAAGCGAAAACCGCTCCACACGCGCTTCATATATAGATTGTAATTCGTTCACTAGAGTGCTTTTAGTTCGGCTTGTAGTTTTTTGGTAAGTCCCGCCACGACAAGATCGTAACTGTGGTCGATCCATTGAAAGACAGTGGTGTCGTCCATGGATTTATGGAGATGAATGGTGTTCCAATGTTTTTTGTTCATATGCCATGCGCTAGTGACATCGCCGTCAAATTGCGCTCTCAATTCTATCGCCGTTTGTGGATTACACTTTACATTAATGGATGGCTCTCCACGTTCCCAGCGTTCCAGTCCCAGCAGCATAAACATCTTACCCATGACCTTAAAAACCAGCATCTCGTTATCAAAGGGCATTTCTTCCGTCGTTCCTTTTTTGGAGAGGCAATAGTTTTGCAATTGATCAACCTGCATTGCTGGGTAGTTTTTTGGTTTCCATCGCCTTGTCCAGTATTAGCGCGGTATAATCCAATTTCCAACCTATGGTCTGGGCCAGTCCTTCCATGAGTTGGATGGTATTGAGCGCCTCTTTTTGTGCCTGTTGCATCAAGCCGATTTCCGGAATCTTATCAACGATGTGTTGCTTTGCATTGCGGGTAACTTCCGTCAAATCATCACTGGTAAAATAGTTGGCCCAACCCTCGCTTTTATCGTAATAATTAAAGTCCGTTTCAATGCTCATCACCTGCGGTTGCGGGAATTGGGTGAGGCGGATAATTTTATTGGTCGTGTCGCTTTCCATGCGTATTTGCGTGAGGTCAAAGCCTATGTGCGCCTTGGCATTGATCAGAATGATCGCCTTTTTCTTGCCCAGTAGGAAGGTAGCAATTTTGTCTTTTACGTTTTGGTAATGGTAGATTTCTGCAAAATCACCCTCAACGGTAATGAATTTACAGACGGTGCGAATTTTTTCCATGAGAACAATGCTTTGCTCTTGCCGATTGTCTTTTGCACCGCCGCCCAGCCATTTAAACAAGAAAAAAGCTACTACTGCACCAATCGCAAGCCCTATAAATAAATACTCCATACTACAAATTTAGGATTTTATCGCGTAAAGTATAGGCCTTGAAGGCGCAGCATCATTCTCAATAGGCGCTACCTGTAAGTCTAGAATATAATCGCCATCGGGAACATCTGTGGGAACGTAGATCAATTCCGTAATGGTTGCTTTTAATCGTTGTTTCCCGCTAAAATCCCAGAAGGCCTTGTGCGCCAGCAATGCACCGTTGTCTCTTTCTTTATCGACACTTGGCAGGTCGATGAGAACGTGTTTTATTCCGCTTTCGCGAAAGCGAACCATTACCTCTTCCATCAAATAAGGCGGGTTCGTATTGCTATAGTTCGTGCTTTTTTTGGCATCTGTATTCGGCATTGTGCGTATCACGACTGTTTCCACATCCTTCAACTTTTTGAACATTGCAGCCGTAATGACCTTGTCGCCATCGCGAACCTCCGGCGTTACTGAGATCAATTGTGATGTATAGAAACTCTTGTCTAATGCCTTGTTGACGCTATGAAAATCTTCGGTAATATGTCCAATGCACTCTGTATGCGTCCCATGACTGTGCGGATTGAACAAGACATCGTTGAAATTTGTGCTGCCGCCCAACTTGACGTTGCCCACATAACCATCCACTTCAACATGAGTGATCTTGGGCTGATCAATGTACCACGCGCCCACGCCAGCATTATGCTGCACGGCTAGGCTGATGTCGATGGGCATCGTCAGATCAATATTGTAAGCTGTATCATTAATTTCAAGGGTGGTTTTCATAGGCGTTTTTGAACAGGAAAATAGGAGAAAACTAACCAGCACAAGGGCAATTCTTTTCACATGAATGGGTTTAACGGTAAATATAGGGAAGAATAAAAGTGTAGTCAGGATGCGCTAATATTTCTTCTTCTTACGGCGGTATGGAAGCAGTATTTGCATTAGATAATATCCAGAGAGTGCTATGTTTGTATCTGTTTAAAACTGATACCTAACTGCTAATGATGAAAATCTATACCTTAACCGTTTTGCTTGTATTTGCTGGAATTACACTATCTGGACAGGATTTGGCGGTTCAAACATTTGGTGATAAAACGGATACGCCCGTCCTATTCCTACATGGCGGTCCAGGCTACAACAGTGTAGCGTTTGAAAGCACTACTGCGGCTGAATTGGCCAACAACGGTTTTTACGTTATATCCTACGACCGCCGCGGCGAGGGCCGCAACGAGGCACTCACTGCAGACTTTACATTTCAACAAAGCATTACAGACATCAATATGATCCTTACCAGATATGATCTGGAAAAGGTAAACTTGATAGGCCACAGTTTTGGTGGAGTCTTAGCTACCAAATTTACCACCGCACATCCCGAAAAAGTAAACGCACTGATCTTGGTGAGTTCGCCTATCTCTATGCAGGAAACGCTTAAAAACATCGTTACTTCCAGCAAAGCCATCTATGCTGCAAAACAGGATCAATCCAACCTGACCTACATCGCCATGCTGGAAAAAATGGATGCCTCGAGTCTTGAGTATAGCTCTTACGCTTTTATGCACGCAATGTCTAATGGCTTTTACACCACCAAAAACCCCAATGAAAGAGCTAAAGCTTTGTACACCAATTTTTCAACTGACAGCCTACTTCAGAAATACGCCTCTAAAATGGACTATCGGGCGCCGCAAGGCTTTTGGAAAAATGATCGGTATACGACTATTGACCTAAGTCAAGAATTGGAGCAATTGAAGAAATCTATGGCTATCTATGCGCTGTATGGCAAGGATGATGGCTTATTTTCTCCACAACTAGTGGAAAATGCCGTATCGATTTTAGGAAAGGATCAAGTTAGATTTTTGGATGATTGTTCGCACAGCGTTTTCATTGATCGACAAGAATTGTTTATTGACTCCATAAAAGAATGGGCGAAATGATCAACTTCACTTTATAAAACAAAAAGCTACGGCAACCCTTATGCCCAACAACCGCCCACAATTTATCCCAGCTTTTGGCATTATTGCCTTAGCGACGGCGGTGTTTTATTTTTCCAAACCCTATTTGCCTAACAAATTGTTTGCTCAAAGTGATTCCAAGGACGGCATTGTAATGGACAGCCTGATGCAGCAGGCAATGCAGGACACTACTCTGCAAACGATTGATCCACCGGCAGCAGCGATGGATTCCATTTACCGTGATTCCACGATGCCAGTCAATACGAATTATCGGCTACTTTCCTTTGCCAATTTTGACCTTGAGCGCACTTTTCAAATCGATTCGACGGGAAGTGTGCCGTTGCCAGAGCCATTGCCACTTGCCTCTTATAAAGGAGTAGAATATCTAAATCGCTTTTTTGAAAAATTGTTTGACCTGGAAGAAAGCGGCAATGGCAGCGTGCGCATTGCATACTATGGCGACTCGATGATTGATGGCGATTTGATCACACAGGATTTTAGGAGTGCGATGCAGGAGAAATTTGGCGGGAATGGCGCTGGTTTTGTGCCTATCAATTCTGAAAGTGCCAACTCGCGATATAGCGTCAAACATTCGTACAGCGGCGGCTTTAGGGAAGAATCCTATATGAAAGGCGGCGAGAAGACCGCACCTTATGGCGTTGGAGGTACCGTATATTTTGCAACCGATTCCAGTAGCCAGGTTAGCTTTCGCGCAAGCGGGATACGCAACTCTTACAGCCTTAATTCACCTGTGCTTTTTTATGGTGCGGGCAACGAAACAGCAACCGTGCTGATCCAATTTGAAAATGATACCACGCTGGTTGAGAAAAAATTGGATGGTAGCGCAGCGCTCAATACACTCAATTTGTCTGGCAGCAACCTTAAAAAACTTAAACTTAACCTGGGAACCGCACAAGATATTCCTTTATATGGAGTCAGTTTTTACGATGGTCGCGGCATCACGGTCGATAACTATTCCAACCGTGGAAATTCTGGTATGCCGTTGAGCCTATTAAGTGTTGGCCAAATGCGCAGTTTTGAAAGCAAATTAGGTTACGACCTCATCATCCTGCAATATGGTGCAAATGTTCTCGCGACCGGTTCAGAAAGTTATGGTTGGTATGCCAGCCGGATGGAACGCGTCGTGAATCATATGAGAAATT
>JBBSPH010000032.1:0-15174 GCA_038258985.1 Flavobacteriales bacterium | reverse complement strand
TATTCCAATTCAATGAAGCCCGATTTACCAAAGCGAATATAGGTGATGAGGATGCAGGAGGATTAGATAGCGATTTTAGAACCAAGAATACAACTCTGCAGTATAACTATGTGCATGATAATGCCTACGGTATGTTGGCCACGGGAGGAGGTTTTGATACATCCTTCAATGACAACACTATCTTTAGATACAACATTATAGAAAGAGATGGATTGGAAGCTCGAGAGAACGGAGAGAAATTTGCATTCAAACTTTCTGGAAGAATAACAAATACTAAATACCATAATAACCTTATCTACCTGTCTCCAGAGCAAACTGGTGTAAGTATCATGCTCCATAAAAACTGGCAGCGGGATCCCTCCAATACGGAATATTATAATAATATCTATTATTTAGAAGGTTCTGGACATACGTTCCAGTTGCGTAATAGTTCTGGTAACCAATTTTCCAACAACCTATTTTTTGCCACAGACCGCGTCAATGTACCAGTCGATAATAATGTAATTAAAACAGATCCCAAATTTATCGCTATAGGTCAAGGTCCACAAGGTTATAGATTACAGCCAGACTCTCCCGCTATTGACTCGGGAATTGGAGTTGTTCCTAATGCCGCATTTGCCTATTTTGGAAATTCTATACCTGCTACCGGTGCTATTGATAGAGGTGTTCATCAATTTAGCACAGAAACTACTACGGAGACGCCAGGGAATTTTACCAAGGATCAGTTTGATGTTTACCTTTTAATTGGTCAGTCCAATATGGCAGGACGTGGAGATATAGGGGTACTGGATGAGGAACCATTAACTGACACCTATCTTTTCAATGGCACAGGATGGGAAAATGCTGAGGTTCCTTTGAATCGTTATTCAACAGCGCGAAAGGATTTGGATTTTCAAAAAATGAATCCAGGGTACACCTTTGCAAGAAAATTGACGGAATATACGGATAGAGGAATAGGTCTGGTCGTAAATGCTCGTGGTGGATCAAATATCGATCAATGGCAAAAAGCCTATACGGGTTCTGAGGATTTTGATTTGTACGAGAATGCCGTGTTACGCTTAAAAGCGGCAAGAAGAGCTGGTACGTTTAAAGGGGTTTTATGGCATCAAGGAGAATCAAACCAAAGTTCCAGCAGTACCTATATGGTGAAATTGAAACAATTGGTCGCAGATTTAAGAGCAGATTTGGGTACAAATGCATTTTTTGTAGCTGGAGAGATCAATCAATGGCGCCCTGAATCGGAACCCATCAATAACGTAATTGCTAGTATTGCCAACGATATTAATCAAGCAACCTATATAAAGTCAGACGATTTGAGTCCCATAAACAATGATCTTACTGACCCGCATTTTGATGGTTTTAGCCAGCGTATCTTGGGTGGCCTTTATGCAGATAAGATATTAGAGAATGTATATGGAATCAGTAAAGGAATTGCTACCGCATTCTCACAATGTGGCTATGAAGGCTATTCGGTAAGTCTGAAAGAAGGAATATATAATCTAGAAGAACTTGCAAAACGAGGTTTAATAGATAATGACTTACGCTCTTTACAATTGGAAGAAGGTTATGAAGCCCGTTTATTCACCGGTCAACAAGACGGACAGACTCTATTGCTTAATTCTTCTTCAAGCTGCTTGACGGGAACAGAGGTTAGTGAGGATGTTTCCTATTTTATTATTGGGAAAACGGGAACGACCGCGGCAACATTGAGTACTGAAACTATTCAACAGAAATTTGGTGAGGTCATAATTAGTCCGAATCCAGCAAAAAAAACACTCAACATCAACTTATCGCCAAACCCTATGACCGCTCTAATTTCAAGTGTGCAATTGATAGATTTACAGGGAAGGGTGATTAAACTAAGCATGAAAAATGCAGTTTCTGGAAATAATAGAATGGAGTTTGATTTACATAACTACAAGATTAACTCTGGATTGTATTTTGTTAGAATTCATGCGGAAGATCATGTATTCAATAAAAAGCTGATTATAGAATAATGCATTTTATAGAATGAAATTTATTTTTTACTCACTATTCTTTTTATTAATTGGAACCACTGCGGTGGCCCAATTGAGGATGCCCGCATTATTTTCAGACCATATGGTCTTGCAGCAGCAAACAGATGCTCCCGTATGGGGTTGGGCAGCGCCAGGCGAGAAAGTCGTGCTCACAAATAGCTGGAATAAGCAAGTGGTATCGATGATCGCAAATGATAATGGAATATGGAAGACAAGGATTAAAACTGAAAAAGCGGGTGGTCCATATACCATTAGAGTCAAAACAGATAAGCAAACAATTCTATTAAGGGATGTTCTGCTAGGCGAGGTATGGGTTTGCTCCGGACAGTCCAATATGGGTTTTTATTTAGAAAGCAGCCTGAATGGTAAAGATGAAGTAGCTAGGGCTAACTATCCCAGCATTCGATATTTTGATGTCAAGCGTCAGGTAAGTAGCACTCCGTTAATGGATACCACAGGTTCAACATGGACGGCGGTTAAACCAGACAACGCTGGACAATATTCTGCAGTGGCTATATTCTTTGCAGAGAAATTACAACACGAACTCAGTGTTCCCGTAGGTCTAATCGAGGTAGCGTGGGGTGGCACTGCAGCAGATAACTGGACTCCAAAAGAAGTTCTAAAAAACGATCCCAAACTGGATATCGCGATAAAAAGATATGCGGAATGGCAGGCCGATTTTAAAATGGACTCCATATGTTATACCGCCCAGATCGCTGCGGTTAAGGATAGCTTGATCGAGAAAAAACCCGATTTACCTACATCCATGTTTATTCATGATCGACCACACAGAGCACCCAGCGTTTTGTTCAATGGCCTTATTAATCCATTGACAGAGTATGGCGTGAAGGGAATCCTATGGTATCAGGGCGAGACGAATAGAAAGTGGCATACGGAATATGCGTATTTATTTAAAACCATGATTGATAGCTGGAGAGAAAAATGGCAAGCAGATCTGCCCTTTTATTTCGTCCAGATTGCGCCGTTCAAAGGCAGCATTGATGAGGTTTCCGCAATTCAGGAGGCACAGTTGCAGGTTTATCGCGAGACTAAGAATACCGGTATAGTTGTGACTATGGACGTGGGAAAGATGGATGATATACACCCAACGAACAAGCGTCCCGTGGGCGAGCGGCTTGCAAACTGGGCGCTGTCAAATACCTATCACAAGGAAGGCATCGTTTTTTCTGGACCTTTGTATGAGTCCGCTTTCGCTAAAGCGGATACCCTACAAGTCAATTTTTCATTTCTAGCCTCAGGACTAAAAACGGAAGGTACTCCCATGGGGTTTGAAGTCTTGGAATATAAATCCAATGGATCATATAAGACACCAAAAGCAATAGTTCCAATAATTAAGGATGAGCATTTGATCTTTGACATTGAGAAAATCAGCAGGCCATTTTTACTTCGGTATGGATGGGAAGAACAAATGGAATTTGGGAACTTGACCAACTCTGAAAACCTTCCCGCATCTGCTTTTAGGGTGTTGATAAATTAAAGAAACAGATTGATAATTATGCAGAATCGCTTCAATATTTTACTTTATGTAGTTGTTTTATTTGCTTTTGTGGGTAATGCGCAAGAAGGCAGAACGTCGTACACGATCAATTCTGGATGGGAATTCCATAAGGGTGAATTAATGCAAGGAGGAAATGATCAATGGGAAAAGATAACCTTACCGCACACTTGGAATGACCAGGATGCCTTCGATGATACGCCAGATTATTACAGGGGAATAGGCCTTTATAGAAAGTCGATTTTCTTTTCCGAAGATGATAGGGAAAAAGCGATCATTCTACGTTTTGAAGGAGCAAATCAGGAGACAACCGTTTTTGTGAATGGTACTTCTGTTGGTACGCACAAGGGTGGTTATACCGCCTTTTCTTATGCGATTAACGATGCTTTGAATTTTGGAAAGCAGAATGAAATTATTGTGAAACTCACGAATGCCTTTGATGAGAATATTCCAACCTTAACCGCAGATTTTACGTTTTATGGTGGAATTTATCGTGATGTTTATCTAGAAAAAAGGAATCTTGTTCATTTGAATAGTCCAACTTACAGCGGTCAGGATGTTTTAATTAGCACTCCAACAGTTTCAAGGGAAAAGGCAAAAATCATGTTCAAAGGTGAGATTAAAAATGGAACTTCTCAATCACGGGAGATCGATATCGTACATAGAATACGCAACGCGCAGAAAGAAATCGTACAAGAAATAAAGTCCCACTATAAACTAAAGTCGAGGCAAACACTGTCTTTTAAACAGCAAATCGATAATTTCAAAAACCCGATCTTATGGTCTCCAGATACTCCATATCTATATGAAGTTGTAACTACAGTAATTGATAAAAAGACAAAAAGATTGCTCGATCAAGTAGTGAACCCGTTGGGGATTCGATGGTTTGATTTTGATGCGGATAATGGTTTTTCCATGAATGGAAAGCCTTATAAATTAATTGGAACCAATAGACACCAAGATTACAAGGGACTGGGAAATGCAGTTCCAGATGCTCTTGCTATAGAAGATGTAAAGTTGCTGAAGTCAATGGGCGGTAATTTTTTACGCATTTCCCATTACCCACAAGATCCAGTAGTAATGGAAACCTGTGATCGTCTTGGAATCATCACCATGGTAGAGATACCAATCGTTAACTACATCACCGAATCAAATGAATTTGCCCAGACCAGCATTGAAATGGCAAAGGAAATGGTGCTACAGGAATTTAATCATCCCAGCTTAGTTTCATGGGCCTATATGAACGAGATTTTATTGCGTCCTAAATACAAGGATGATCAAGAAAAACAAGATCCTTATTTCAAAAACATTACTGCGCTGGCCAAAAAAATTGAAAAGGTAATACGTGAACTTGACCCATATCGGGACACGATGATTCCCAATCATGGTGCATTTTCGAGTTATGTAGCCGCAGAACTAACTGATATTCCCACGATCGTAGGCTGGAATTTGTACTCTGGTTGGTATGGAGGGAACATTCATGGTTTCGAGAATTTTCTTGATAACCACCTTGAGAAACTTAACAAACCATTAATAGTAACAGAGTATGGCGCGGGAGCAGATCCCAGAATACGCTCGCTTACTCCAGAGCGTTTTGATTTCAGTCTGGAATATCAAGTGTATTATCACACCCACTATTTAAAGGAGATCATGAAACGGCCTTTCGTTGCGGGAGTCAATGTCTGGAATCTAGCCGATTTCGGCTCTGAAACCCGCCACGATGCCATGCCATTTGTTAATGCAAAAGGAATAATGACCCTGGACAGAAAGCCTAAAGATGCCTATTATCTATATCAAGCCTTTCTTCAAAAAGAACCGTTCATTTCCATAGGATCTAAACTTTGGAATCAGGGTTCAGGTTTTACGGATGAGGTTAACGGCAGTACAGCTACCCAGCCCATAAATGTATTTACCAATCAAAAAAGTGCGGTGCTTTACCTAAACGGTAAAAATCTGGGTGAAAAAATCAATAATGAAAACAAGACCTTGCAATGGAATGTGCCTTTCGTGAATGGCATTAATCTGCTGGAAGTGGTTTCTGAAGAGAATGGTTTAACAATCAAGGATTTTCATAGGATCCAGTTTAAATTAATCGATAAAAATTTGGATAGTAATAATCAGCCATTTGAATCTGTTCGTTTGAGTTTAGGTTCAAAGCGCTATTTTTTAGACGATCTTACCCATGAAATCTGGTTACCCTCACAACAGAATGCAACAGACAATGGTTGGGGGAACACCGAAGGTAATATCTTCCAGATGAAAAATACTTCCCGTCAAAATTATGGAACAGACCAAAACATAAGAAACACAGATAATGACCCTATTTACCAGACGGCATTGATCGGTTTGGATTCCTATAAACTAAATGTTCCAGATGGCAGCTATGAGCTCACTCTTCATTTTGCAGAGCTTATCTCAAACAAAGAAAAGGAAGTGCTGGCCTATAATCTAGGTTCAGGTGATGAACTGGAAGCTATGGCCAGCGAACGGATATTTGATGTTTTGGTAAATGGAAGGTTAGTTATAGAGGCACTAGATCTCACCAAAACATATGGAGCGGAACAGGCAGTTTCTTTTAAGATCAAGCAAATGGTAGATGACAAAAAGGGAATCAATATAATATTCCGCGCAATCAAGGGAGAGCCCATTTTGAATGCAGTTGAGCTTAGGAAGGTTTATTGACAAGGTCAAAATACCTCTATACTATTTATAATAAATAGATAGATAGAGGTTTCAAAATTAATGATGTTCGACAAAATAAATATTATGAAAATCAAGTCGCTAATTCTGTGTGTTGCAAGCACATTTTTCTACTGCTGTTTGACGCAAGCTCAAGATATTTCTTTCGAACCTACACATGATGCATATGTCAGCAAGTCTAGCGCTGGATCAAATTATGGGGGTGAGGACAAATTGCTCGTCAAGGGAAGTACAAATGGCAACTTTGACCGTAACACTTACCTAAAATTTAATGTTACCGGCGGCACAACAAATTATGAGCAGATTCTAATAAAGCTGACGAAAAATGGCGGAGAAGAACTGGATGAAATAAACGTGCACAGCACAGCCACGGGATGGAGCGAGAATACCATCACTTTAAGCAATGCTCCAGACTTTATTGCTGAAGTGGGACAGGGCTTGTTAAAAACTGGTGATGACGTATATATTGATGTTACTAATTTTGTGAAATCCAGAATTAATGAAAATCAGTTCACGATTTCAGTGGCGCTTAACACGACTGAAATTATTGGCAGCCCGTTTTCTGCTGCTTCAAAAGAATCAGTCACGGTTGATGATAGACCTCAATTGATATTTTATAAAACCACCCAGTTCAATTCGATAAAGGGTATGGAGCTTTCTAATTATATGTCGTCAAACATGGTGATTCAACGTGGTCATCCATTTCCATTTAGAGGCACAGGACCCGCGGGAGAAACAATTACTATTGATTTTGTTAGGGAAGGAATTAAAACCACTAATTCTGGGATTGTAGACCCACATGGGGATTTCAGTATTTTCCTGCCAGCGCAACTAGCAACTGCAAACGGCTGCACCGCAACATTGAGTATCGTAGGTTTTACAGAAAATACTATCGTGCTTGATAATATCCTCATAGGCGATGTATGGTTTGCCGGTGGTCAGTCAAACATGGAAAAGAAAGTTGATTATGTACTCAACGCTCAAGATCTGATTACAGATGCAGACAATTTTCTAAGCGTAAGAGCCTTCAGAGCAGAGTATAATGCATTATTTGAACCCACAGACCAAGTAAAGCAAAATAATGCATCCTGGATTGTTTGTAGTTCTGATAAGGTTGATCGAGTTTCTGCGGTGGCATATATGTACGCAAAAAGAATCTATCAGGAAACGGGCATACCCATAGGGTTGATGCAAGCCTATGTAGGCGGTACGGAAATCGAAACGTGGATTTCTGAAGAAAAGATCAAGGATGATCTCAAGTTGCAATTTGTTGAAGATCGTTTGCCCAGTTATGATGCCAACGATCCAAAATATTATCAAGACTTCCCATCTGTCAATTATAATGGGATGGTAAACCCATTACGTTTTTACCCGATTAAGGGTTTTCTATTTTATCAAGGAGAAAGCAATGTAAAGAGAGCACCAGAATATGGTGTGCTACTCAAATCACTGATTCAGGATTATCGTGCCAAATGGAATCTGGGTAATTTGCCTTTTTACTACGTACAACTCTTTAATATAGGAATTGCGTCAGATAGAAACTATGAAACAAAGCCCGATAACAATACATGGCAAATGCTTAGACAGCAGCAATATCTGGTATTGGAAAATAGTGGTCTGGAAAACATTGCCATGCCTGTAATTATTGAAACGAACGAGGAGCGCAATAATCCAGATAACAATATAAGAATTCACCCTCGCAACAAGCAACCCGTGGGAGAACGTCTGGCCCTGATTGCCTTAAAAAATGAGTATGGTAAGGATGTCAGCGCTTTCAGTCCTTTTGTTGAGGCTTCATCTGTAGTGGAGAATACGGTTTATATCAGAATGAAGAATGTAGGGGATGGCTTAAAACTACGAGACGATGCCACAACGCTAACCGGTTTTGCCATCTCAGGATCTGATGGTACTTTTTATGAAGCCACGGCTACAATAGTCGAGCCTAATTTGCTATCCGTCATAAGTCTGGATGTAGCTGCCCCAGTCGAGGTCGCGTACGGATGGTCACGCGATCCATTATGTACCCTCGATAACTCTGCAAACTTGCCCGCATCTCCATTCAAGATTGATCTGCGACCATCAAAATCATACGGTGCCGTCGAGGATTCCTATATTGGGGATGGGAGTCAGGCAACTGTAAATTTCGGGTCGTCCCAAGAACTGAAGGTCGCAACCGGAACAACTGATAATTTGAGTTATATAAAGTTTGATAGCAGCGATTTACTTTTTGTTGATTTTGAATCGGCGCAGCTTCAATTGTTTGCGACGACGGTAACGAGCGCAACCGATGTAAAACTTTTTGAAACCAATAATTTGTGGAGGGAAGGCACGATTAATTCAACTAATGCTCCTGTAATCGGGCAAGAAATAAACAGCGCAACCATTAGTGCATCAAATATCTCGTATACTTGGGACATCACACAGGCACTCAAAACTGCAATAAGCAATGAATCATTGTTCATAAGCCTTGTTCTTAAGAATATGGTAGGTTCTCTAATTTCCTTTGCTAGCAAAGAGAACACGGCAAATGCTCCCCAACTTGTTCTAAAGAAAAAGCGAACAACCCTATCGACAGTCTTGCTGGATCAAACCGATGTAAATTTTATTGTTTTCCCCAATCCCGTAACCGCTGGAAAAATCAATATAAGATTTAAGCAATTTGATGATTCTGCTGTTTCTAAAATAACCATGTTCAATCTATTGGGTCAGGAATTTTTGATAGCGGATGCTTATGATCAAGATAAGAATCAATTAGATGTAAGTGCTATAGCATCAGGAGCTTATATTTTAAGAGTTACGTCTAAAAATGGCAAGTCCCACAGGAAAATAATCATCCAATAAATGGGAGGGCAATCAACAAATAAATTTTTGATGTGTGTTGTGATCATCCTGTCTGGGTACTTGCCCGCAAGCTCGCAGGTTATGGATTCCACAGCGCAGATAATAAAGCGGTTGAGTAATCCGCTAGTGATGGATTCTGGTATAGCAGTAAAAAATAAATCTGAATGGTTTGAGGATCGTCACCCAGAATTACTGAATTTTTTTAGGAATGAGGTTTATGGAAAGGTTCCGGAAAAACCGGCTGCGATGAGTTTTGAGTTGATAGAATCCGACAGTCTCGTGTTAAATGGTGTAGCTACGAGGAAGCAGGTAGACGTATTATTTGAGGGTGGTGTAGTAGGTCAAAAAATGACCATTCTCCCTTACCTGCCAAATAAGCAAAGTGAGGTAGTACCCATATTCTTAGGCCTCAATTTTAATGGAAATCAAACCATTATTGCTGATAAAAATATACTCTTGACTGATGCCTGGGTCAATAATAAATCTATAGGCGTTGTTGAAAACAAGTCAATGGAAGACTCTCGAGGCACAGCTGCCAGCCAATGGCCGTTAGAATTAATCTTGAAAAATGGTTTTGGTGTTGCAACAATTCATGCAGGTGATATTGCACCAGATTTTAAGGAAGGATATAAACAGGAAATTCAGTTGAATTATCCAGAACTTCAGTATAAACCCGATAACTTTAGTACGATGGGTGCCTGGGCATGGAGATTGAGCCGCGCGATGGATTATCTGGAAACCGATGCGCAAATTGATGCACATAAGGTAATTCTGTTTGGGACATCCAGGCTAGGGAAAGCCGCGCTATGGGCAGGAGCGACAGACGATCGTTTTGCCATGGTCGTTAGTAATGAATCTGGTGCGGGCGGCGCAAAATTATACCATCACACTTACAATGAAGATATTGCCCAGATTTCCCGTGTGTTCCCTCACGGGTATAGCACAAATTTCCAGAAATACGCTGGAAGGGACAACCAGCTTCCTTTTGATCAACATTTGATGATGTCACTAATAGCACCGAGACCGCTCTTGATTGCAAGTACTACGGAAGCCTACGTTTGTGATCCTTATGGAGAGTTTTTGGGAGCGCTGGCAACAAGTCCGGTGTATGAATTTTTGGGAGAAAAGCCATTACCGATAAATGCCTATCCTTTGGAAAATACTCCCGCTTATGGGCGAATCGGCTATTATGTACGCTCCGGTAAACATAATATCCTGCAATATGACTGGGAACAATTTTTCGCTTTCGCGAAAGCGAACTTAAATTAACACACATGAAGAATTTACAAGCTTTGACATTATTTCTAGTTCTCATTATGCTGGTAGGCTGTCAAAAGAACGAAGAGCTTAAAACCATAAAACTGGCGCACAGCCTGGATGTAAACCATAGCGTCCACAAAACTATGTTGCGTATGGCGACAGATCTTGAAGAGATTTCTGGTGGTAAGATGTCTATCAAGATATATCCCAACCAGCAACTGGGGTCAGAGCGGGAATGTTTGGAACTATTGCAGGTGGGCAGTCTAGATATGACCAAGGTTTCCGTGGGAACACTTGAGAATTTCTCGCCTAAAATGAAGGTCTTGGGCCTGCCCTTTTTATTTAGGGACAAACAACATGCATTTGATGTTTTGGATGGTCCCATAGGCGATGAACTGCTCAACGACGCAGAGCAATTCTGGCTTAAGGGTTTGTGCTACTATGACGCAGGAAGCCGCAGTTTCTACACCAAGGATAGACCGGTGAATACACCTGAAGATCTAGAGGGATTGAAGGTACGAGTAATGGAAAGTGCGACCGCCATGGAAATGGTGAGGGATTTGGGAGGATCGCCTACACCCATCTCGTGGGGAGAGCTATACACATCGCTACAGCAAGGAGTGGTCGATGGAGCAGAAAATAATCCGCCCAGTTTTTACCTGTCACGACATTATGAGGTCTGTAAGTTTTATTCCCTGGATGAGCACACGATATTGCCAGATGTACTTCTTATGGGAACCTATTTTTGGGACAGTCTTACCGCTCAGGAGCAGAAATGGCTACAGGAAGCCGCAGATCGATCTGTCCCCTATCAGAGAAAGCTCTGGGCAGAGGCAGAGATCGAAGCCATCGAAGCGGTAAAAAAGGAAGGAGTAGAGGTAATCTATCCAGATAAGCAGCCTTTTTCAGACAAGGTGCAGAGCATTTATGACAATTACAAAAGCGATCCAGAAGCAAATCGATTAATCCAGGCAATTAAAAACACCAAATAATATGAAATTAAGAGATCGTATAGACCTGATTCTAGGCAAGATGCTCATCTGCATTATGGCTGTGATGGTTGTCAATGTGTTATGGCAGGTATTTACAAGATATGTAACTGGTTCACCCAGTTCATTTACTGATGAGCTAGCAAGGTATTTAATGATATGGATAGGAGTACTGGGAGCCGCATATGTTTCTGGCAGGAATATGCACGTAGCCATTGATGTTCTACCTCAAAAGGTTGGTCCTAAATTGCAAAGGAAAATGCTTTTAACCGTGAATGTCTTGATCATTGCATTTGCAGCAGTTGCTCTAGTAATGGGAGGTTGTCGATTGGTGTATATAAGTTTTGTCTTGGGGCAGCATTCCCCAGCACTCAATATGCCTCTCGCAGTGGTTTACCTGGTGTTACCGTTGAGTGGACTGCTTATCATATTTTATAAAACAACTGATATCATTACAAAGTAATATTATGGATTATACACCTATTCTTGTTCTTGTCCTAAGCTTTATTGTGCTTCTAGCCATCGGAACCCCAGTAGCATGGAGTATTACCATCTCTTCATTATTGACGATGCTGGTGAGTATTCCCATAATTCCAGCCTCAACCACCGTTGCACAGCGTATGGCGACAGGACTTGACAGTTTTGCATTACTTGCCATCCCGTTTTTTGTGCTCTCTGGAGAGTTGATGAATAAGGGCGGAATTGCGCATCGTCTTATCGCTTTCGCGAAAACGTTGGTAGGAGCCTTACCTGGCGGCCTTGCCCTGATCAATGTTGTGGGTGCTATGTTGATGGGAGCAATTGCGGGATCTGCAATGGCATCTGCATCTGCAATGGGAAGTATATTGGGCCCAGAAATGGAGAAGGAAGGGTACTCCAAAGAATTTGGGGTTGCCGTTAATATTACATCTGCCACGACTGGATTGATCATTCCTCCAAGCAATGTACTGATCGTTTACTCGCTTGCCTCTGGTGGAGTATCTATTGCGGCATTGTTTCTTGCGGGCTATATCCCTGGTATCATAACTGGTTTATTCTTGATGATAGTCGCCTATATTTGGGCGAAGAAGAAAGGTTATGCAAAAGGTCAACGTAGTACGGTAAGAGACATAGCGAAAACATTTGTAAGCGCACTGCCTAGTTTATTACTGCTCGTTATTGTTATAGGAGGTATTGTGGCTGGAATCTTTACTGCGACAGAGGCCTCTGCAATAGCTGTATTATATACGCTTCTGCTAGGTTTTTACTATAAGGAAATATCCTTTAAATCACTACCATCTGTCTTATTGAGTGCTTCTGCAACAACTGCCATTGTCATGTTGTTGATAGGTGCATCCATGAGTATGTCATGGGTAATGTCGTATGAAAATATTCCACAGGGAATTAGTGATGTATTATTAACGGTAAGTGATAACCCGATTATTGTTTTGTTGATCATCAATCTATTGCTGCTGTTTGTAGGAATCTTTATGGATATGACTCCTGCGGTATTGATTTTCACACCTATATTTTTGCCAGTGGTGACTAAATTGGGTATGGATCCTGTGCAATTCGGGATTGTAATGGTACTTAATTTATGTATTGGGCTTTGTACTCCTCCAGTGGGATCGGTGCTTTTTGTGGGTGTTGGGATAGCCAAAACTACTATTCAAAAAGTGGTAAAACCATTGTTGCCATTATTCTTGGCAATGATCGTTGCCTTATTTCTAATTACCTATTTCCCAGAATTGACTTTGTGGTTGCCTAGAACTTTTGGTCTAATGGAGTAACGAGCGCGTTAATCGAGTTACTGTTGGTTCCAAACACAGAATACTTGCAAAGCTGGAGGGTAGGATTTAAATATCTATCGATAGCATTATCATTTTTTTTGTACGACGTATTAGCTGAGTTCAATGTATAAATTGTAGTTCTATATAAGTTACTCTGACTTATTAATATTAAAGTGATTTAGTTTGGGAGAAAATAAACAGGACAAAAATATATACCGGATAATTCAATATTTAGGTTGTTAGTTTTTGGACAGACTATTTTAATTTAATATCAACTTCAATTTTTCCATATCCTCACTAACTTTCATCTCAACAACTTTAGCATAAATCTGTGTGGTTGCCAGCTTAGTATGTCCTAGAAGCTTTGACACTGTTTCAATGGGTACACTATTAGTTAAGGTGACGGTTGTAGCAAAAGTATGTCGAGCCATATGAAAAGTAAGGTTTTTCTTTATTCCGCATAAATCAGCTATCTCTTTCAAATAGCTATTCAATTTTTGATTGGACAGCTTAGGCAAAAGATTATTGTTTTCGCAAGTTCTGATGTGGTCTTTGTACTTATCTATCAGTACACCAGCTTGTGAAAGCAACGGTATTTTAAATGGAGTTCCCGTTTTTACTCTGCTGGCCATAATCCAAGGGTTTCCGTCAATTCCGATTACTATATTGTTGTCCGTTAATCCTACAATATCAATATATGAGATGCCAGTATAGCAACTGAAAACAAACAAATCCTTAACAGTCATAAGGCGTTCAATTGAAACAGATAGATTTTCAACTGCTTTTAATTCCTCCTTCGTCAGGAAACCTCTTTCCGATTTTTCAATCTTCATTTTGAAGTTAACAAACGGGTCTCGATCTAACCATTCCATCCGATAGGCAAGAGTAACCATTCTGCGCAGACGCTTAATGTGTTTCATTGCCGTATTATTACCGATTTTTAAATGTCCACTTTTTGGAATGTATGATCGTAGAAAATCCTCAAAACCTACAAGGAAACTATAGTCTAGGTTAGAAAGAGAAATGTCGGTCAACTTATATTCCTTGAAAATAAATTCCAGCATATACCGCTGACTGGTCTTATAATGCCCTCTAGTGTTTTTATGCAGTTTGTGCTGCATTTTTTCATTATAATAATCAATGAGTCCTTGAAAGGTAAAGTGCTTTTTGTCCTCCCCAAGAAATTTTGATTTAATTATTTGGGAAGTAAAAGGCTTGTCTCTGGACTTCAATTTTTCGTAAATCCTGTAGATTTTGGATTGCACTTCGTTCAGAAAAATATTTAAAATACGAGCATCCTTACCCGTTCCATTTGCACGTTGGTTTTTCTCGTCCCAAGTGGAAACAGCAATTTTCTTTTTGAGACTGATGTTGACACGCTTACCGTTTAGGGTAATGCGTACGTAGATGTTTGCTTGGTTATTTACGGCACGTTTACCGTATGCCCAAAACAGTACTGAAAATGTTGAAGAAGATCGCATAGTTGTCGTCTTTTAATGGTTTAACATTAGTGGGACGAAAGTCAAATCAACTATAATATATCATCAAGATAAGTCAATCTGTCAACATAATTTATAAGAAAAAGAAGATGTTGACGATTTGTGACCTTTTAGAACCAAATACAATCAAATTATATGATTGGCCTAAAAACATAAAACCTTGTAAATCATAGGATTTACAAGGTTTTGAGGGTTATTGACAACCCGTTAAGCGGTCTGGACGGGATTCGAACCCGCGACCTTCGCCGTGACAGGGCGACATTCTAACCAGCTGAACTACCAGACCGTGTTCTAAAAGAACTACACTATCACATTTCTGCTTTAGCGGATGCAAATATACCTACGATTTTGAAACTACCAAGCCATTGCCCTAGAAATTTTAAAAAAGTTCATCTGTTCATTTCTCTCTCTACTCAAATCTGTAAATTCACGGTATGATATACCTCATTGCCACAGATATTGATGGAACCCTACTCGATGCAAACCGCTACATCTCTACCAAAACTGCCGTAGTTTTCAATCAGATAAAACTCCCGAAAATTCTGATATCTGCGCGCATGCCGCAGGCGATGTACTACCTGC
>JBBSPH010000031.1:0-15526 GCA_038258985.1 Flavobacteriales bacterium | reverse complement strand
TTGTGGTTCGGTAGTGTAATAGCAAATCCTGAAAACATTTTTGAGCAATTGGAAAATGGGGAGTTTAACCGCACTTATGAGTATGGTGATGATACAGATTCTGCAAATGAGGAGATTGACACGTGGAATTATGAAGAGGAATCTACGGACACTTTGAACAATCAAGAAATCATTGAAATGGAGATTCAGCAGGAAGATACATTGAATAATTAAAATATTGCTACTACCGTTGCGTTAGGGACCTGCCTGTCGTGCCTCTGGCAGGCAGGTTGAAGTAAAACGCCCAGCCGCAGGCAACGTCCAGAATAAAAGACAACATTTAACGGATTAAAAAAAGTGAGCTCTCCTAAAACGAGAAACCTTCAATATCTACAACATAAAATTACCGCCATGCCCGCAGAAATAAAAAACCTACAAAAACTAGCCAACACGGAATACAGCCTGAAAAAGCTTTTCAAAGAAGCAGAGGATTTCCTACCGCTGCTGGGAACGGACTATGTGGAACTCTATGTAGGTAACGCAAAACAGGCAGCGCACTTTTACAAAACAGCTTTTGGTTTTCAATCGCTAGCCTACGCTGGGCTTGAAACTGGCGTGAAAGATAGGGTTTCCTATGTTTTACAACAGGATAAAATCAGACTGGTACTAACAACACCGCTACTAAAAGGTGGCGAGATCAACCTCCACATCGACGACCATGGCGATGGCGTGAAGGTTGTTGCGCTTTGGGTAGAGGATGCCACCAAAGCCTTTGAGGAAACCACCAAACGCGGCGCAAAACCCTATCAAAAACCTACCACAGAAACAAGCGAGGACGGTGAGGTCGTTCGCTCTGGGATATATACCTACGGTGAAACAGTCCACATGTTCGTGGAGCGTAAAAATTATGACGGCATTTTTCTTCCCGGATTTAAAAAATGGGAATCGCACTACAATCCTGAACCTGTTGGTTTAAAATTTATCGATCATATGGTGGGTAATGTAGGTTGGAATGAAATGAATACTTGGTGTAAGTTCTATGGAGAGGTGATGGGTTTTGCCCAGATCATCTCCTTTGCAGACGATGATATTGCCACAGACTATACAGCATTAATGTCTAAGGTAATGAGCAACGGTAACGGCCGAGTAAAATTCCCGATCAACGAACCAGCCAAAGGCAAGAAAAAATCACAAATTGAAGAATACTTGGATTTTTACAATGGCCCTGGAGTACAACACATAGCAGTAGCAACAGATGATATTGTAAAAACCGTAAGCGCCATGCGCGATCGCGGTGTAGAGTTTTTGTATGTCCCAGATGAATATTACGACGACCTATTAGAGCGTGTGGGCGAAATTGATGAAGATGTAGAGGTATTAAAAAAACATGGGATCTTGATCGATCGTGATGAAGAAGGTTACCTACTGCAACTATTTACTAAAACAATCGTAGACCGGCCAACAATGTTCTTTGAAGTGATCCAGCGTAAGGGCGCACAATCCTTTGGCGTTGGGAATTTTAAGGCATTGTTTGAGGCAATTGAACGCGAGCAGGCCTTACGTGGAACTTTGTAGAAAGTTTGGAATAGGTTTTGCAAAGCCTAGTTTATAGCAACTAAAAGGCGCTATAGTTTGATTATGAAAACAACACTACTTTCATTGATTGCCCTGCTTACCTTAAGCGTGGGCTTCTCGCCTGCCTATGACACTGCACCGCAGCAAGCATACAGCAATGGCGAGTGGTTTAAGTTCCGTATTCATTATGGTGTGTTCAATGCGAGCTATGCAACACTAGCCGTAGAGGACAAGCGATTGAATGGTAAGAAAGTTTTTCACCTGAAGGGTAGTGGTAAATCTACTGGTCTCATGCATTTATTTTTTGAAGTCGACGATCGCTATGAGAGTTATGTTGACCAACAAACTGGTGCTCCCTACCGCTTTATCCGCGATATTGATGAGGGTGGACATACTAAGGATATACAGATTGATTTTGACCACGCTGCCAAAATCGCGACTATCAACAACAAAAAGCATAAGGAAATTACCAAAATGAGCATCAAGCCTGGTACTCAGGATATGATCTCTTCCTTCTATCACCTGCGCAATATCGTTGATGTCAACAACATCACTCCAGGCGACGAATTTATCTTGCCTATGTTCTTTGATAATGAGAACTATGACTTTAAGATGAAGTTTATTGAACGTGAGGTGGTCAATACCAAATTTGGTAAGATCAAAGCGCTCAAATTCCGTCCTTACGTGCAGTCTGGCCGCGTTTTTAAAGAAGAGGAAAGCCTTACCGTATGGATTAGTGACGACAATAATAAAATGCCGTTGAAGATACAGGCTAAACTTGCCGTTGGATCCTTAACGGCAGATCTTGATGCTTTCAAAGGTTTGAGTCATTCCTTTAAAAAGATTGTGGACTAAAACTTTAATTAGTAGTTGGGCGTTACCATCCCGCCAATAGCGAGATGGTCGTGCTTTCCGTTAAAATCTTTTTATCCCGCGAACTGCGGGATAAAAAGGATTTTCACTTCAACCTGCCTGCCAGAGGCACGACAGGCTGGTCACTAACGCAGTTATCCCAACTTTATATAAATCTGCGAAGTAAAGCACGGTGATCAATTACTAAAATATGGTACCAAAAATTGATATCTTTTGGTCAGTACCATTCAAATAGACCTTATTAAAAGATCGTTGACCAGCTCGTAAAAGATAGGTTTTCTGCATTTAAGTCAGCTTAAAGGCTTCAAGACAGCTGGGTTATGTACTTTTGCGGCTGCATAAAGAAAACGTATGTCTGACCATATCACACCAGAAATCGCGGACCGCATCAAGTTGCTTGAAGAAAAGTTCAAGAACTCTGGTCAGGATATGCTTTCCTATCTGGATGGATTACTCTACGACCAGTACATCACCTACTGGGATTACATACGGCTGGACACTTTATTGAGCCTTCAGGTTCCATCAACATCCTTCCCAGACGAGATGATTTTTATAGGCTATCACCAGATCACAGAATTATATTTCAAACTCGTTATCCACGAGCAAAAGCAGATCATTGAGCAAGAGCAATTGACGGGATCCTTTTTTGCAGAGAAGATACGTCGCATCAACCGCTATTTTAAGGTAATGATCGACAGCTTTGAGGTGATGATCAAGGGAATGGAGCGCGAGCAGTTTTTGAAATTCCGCATGTCGTTGTTGCCTGCCAGTGGATTTCAGAGTGCGCAATTCCGCATGATAGAATTTTATGCGACAGATGTGATCAATCTAGTTCATTATGATGAGCGGGAATTATTGAGAGATCGCTTTCGCGAAAGCGAAATTGATTCTGAAATTCATGCTACTATTGAGCGGAACGAAAATGAAGAAACCACAGCTATCACGGCTCAATTTGACAATATTTATTGGAAAAAGGGCGGCATCGATAAAACGACCGGAGAAAAAACGCTTACACTAAAGCAATTTGAAAAGCGTTATACTCCCAGATTTTTACGCATCGCGAACGAAGTAAAACATACCAACATCTACCAGCGTTACCTCCACCTTGACCCAGCCGAGCAAACGGCCGAATTGAAAGAGGAGCTGCGGCAGATGGATCAAAACGTCAATATTAATTGGCTGCTCATGCATATGGGAGCGGCACATAGGTACCTGCGCAATGAAGGCGGTACTGTAAAAGCCACCGGTGGCACCAACTGGAAAGAATTTTTACCACCGAGTTTTCAGAAAATTTCTTTTTTTCCATCTTTATGGGATAAAAAGGAACAGGAAGAATGGGGTAAACAATGGGTGGATCACACCTTTAACACCTAAAACAGAATGAAGAAATTAATTAGCCTTGCCTTTGCCGCTTGCCTGTTACTCACTTCCTGTAACAAAGAAAAAAATAGAGATCTTGCCGTTGCAGATTCCATACGAATCACACAGAAATCACTGTACGGTTATGACCTTAATAATTACAACGTTATTGAAGACACCGTTGAGCGTGGGGATCTTTTCAACGACCTAATCTCACCACATCTAGTGCAGGGACAAAGTGCCTATGAGGCACAGATGGCTATGGACTCCGTTTTTTCATTGCGTAAGATAAAAGCTGGACAACCCTTCAAAATCATAAAACGTAAGGATAGAGCTGGTACGCCCGAAGCATTTATTTACGAGAACAATAATATCGATTATGTTGTTCTCACATTGAGGGGAAAAATGCACGCTACTTCAAATCAGCATCCCATTACCATGAGACGTCGCACTGCCACTGGAGTAATTAGCTCCACACTTTCTGAAGCTATGGAGGAGGAAGGTCTGGGAATGAGTGCTATTTATGAGTTGAGCGATATCTACAAATGGACGATCGATTTTTTCAAATTGCAGGAAGGAGATCGCTTCAAAATGGTTTTTAACGAGCGCTATATCAACGATAGTATACCCGCTGGTATTGAAGCTGTAGAAGTTGCGATTTTTGAAACTAAGGGGAAATCATTTTATGCATTTGATTATGTAACAGATAGCCTTAACGGAAAGCGTGATTATTATGATGACGCTGGTAAGACTCTGCGTAATTTCTTTTTAAAAGCACCCGTCAATTATACAAGGATATCTAGTAGGTATAGCGGTAACCGTTTCCATCCCGTACAAAAAAGATGGAAGGCCCATAGAGGTACAGATTATGCTGCAGGTTATGGAACACCAATTGTGTCTACCGCAAATGGTGTAGTTACAAAATCTGGTTATACTGGTGGGAATGGCAACTATGTCAAAATACGCCATAACGGGACTTATGAAACACAGTACCTTCACATGACCAAAAGACTGGTAAATGTAGGACAGCGCGTTGCACAAGGACAAACTATTGGAACAGTTGGCAGCACAGGATTAGCTACCGGCCCGCATGTGTGTTACCGGTTTTGGGTAAATGGAGTTCAAGTAGACCCTTATGCTCAGAATTTGCCTAGTGCAGAGCCTTTACCGAAAAACCAATTGCTGGTGTTCAAAAATTACATTGAACCGCTGAAGAAAGAAATAGACGACCTGCCTTATAAGGATACCGACAATATATTATGAAAAATATCAACCCAACCGAAACCCAATCCTGGGAAATCCTCAAGGAACACTATAGTAATTTAAAGGGTTTGGATCTCAAGGAGGCGTTTGCTGGCAATTCACAGCGCGCAGCAAATTTTACGCTAATTGCCGATGATTTTTATGTAGACTTATCAAAAAACCTCTTGACGCAATCTACCCGGGAGGCGCTCGTGCGCCTTGCAGAAGAATGTGAGTTGGGTGTTGCTATGGATTCCTACTTCAATGGTGAAGCAATCAACAAAACAGAAAATCGCGCCGTACTTCATACTGCCCTACGTACACCATTAAATAAAGCTAGTTCAAGCATAAAGCAACATGTGGAGGACGCATTAGACAGCAAGCAACAAATGTTTGACTATGTCGATAAGATCAATAACGGAGAGTTGACAACCCACAATGGGAAAAAATTTGACACCATCGTCAATATAGGCATAGGTGGCAGCGACTTGGGGCCAGTGATGGTATACCATGCTTTAGAAGCATATCATAATGATTTGAAACTACATTTTGTATCAAATGTAGAAGGTGACCATGTAGAAGAAGTTTTGAAAAAGATTGATCCAGAAACTACCCTTTTTGTGATCGTTTCAAAATCATTTGGAACGCAAGAAACCCTTACCAACGCAACTTCGATCCGGAATTGGTTCCTTCAGAAGATGGACGAAGAAGCTGTAGGGAAACATTTTATCGCGGTCAGCAGTAATGTGGAGCGTGCGACGGCATTTGGCGTGGACAAAGAAAATATCTTCCCTATGTTTGATTGGGTAGGTGGCCGCTTCTCGCTATGGAGCACCGTAGGAATGTCAGTAGCCCTTGGTGTAGGGACACAAAATTTTCAGCAGTTACTAGATGGCGCGCATGTAATGGACGTTCACTTTAAGGAAATACCATTCATGGATAACATACCAGTGCAGTTAGCCCTATTGAGTATCTGGTACAACAACTTTTACAAGGCACAAAGTGAGGCCGTTATTCCCTACACGCAATACCTACAAAAATTACCCTCCTATTTGCAACAGGCAATCATGGAGAGCAACGGGAAAAGTGTAGATAGAAATGGCAATCCAGTGGATTATCAAACAGGCAATATTGTCTGGGGAGAACCGGGAACCAACTCGCAACACGCCTTCTTTCAATTGATACATCAAGGGACAAAGCTTATTCCTGCTCATTTTATCGCTTTCGCGAAAGCGAAATACCCACACCCAGACCACCACAACAAATTAATGGCCAACTACTTTGCCCAAACAGAGGCATTGATGAATGGCAAAACAGTGGAGCAGGTAAAACAGGATCTAGCAAAAACCACCTTGAATGAACAGCAGCGCCAAGAGTTAAAGCCCTTTAAAGTTTTTGAAGGAAACAAACCTACCACGAGTATATTGATTGACGAGTTAACACCAAAGAGTATAGGAAAGCTGGTAGCGATGTACGAGCACAAAATTTTTGTGGAAGGGACAATCTGGAATATTTATAGTTATGATCAATGGGGTGTAGAGTTGGGCAAAGTCCTCGCTGACGATCTACTTATTAACATTGAAAATAAAAATACAGACGGTCACGACGCCTCTACAACCGCTCTTTTAGAACGGTTTTATTCCAAATTATCTTAAGTGTCAACATTTCAAACTATTACGGTTAAAAACTTAGTAGTTAATTAATGTTAGCTTAATGTTGGCATTCTGTTAAACGACTTATTTTTGCACCAACCAAAAATTAAATCGTTTCACAAATGAACAAATCATTACAACTGTTCCTTTTCCTAGGAATTATTCTGAGCTCGATTACCATGATGGGGCAAGGTGTAACCACATCGTCCATTAACGGTCGCGTATTAGAGGGTGTCGATCAACCTCTTTTAGGGGCCACCATCGTCGCGATTCACACTCCTACCGGTACAAAATATGGGTCAGTTACGGACTTTGAGGGATACTACCGCATCAACAACATGCGTGTGGGTGGACCTTACAACATTACCATCACTTATGTAGGTAAACAAGAATTAGCGCTAACTGGAATCAACCTTCAATTGGGAGAATCTGAACAGATCAACGCAACGCTAGAAGAAAGCACGAATGCATTGGATCAAATCGTTATTGAGGCGAGACGCAATGGGATCTTCGATAGCGGTAAGACTGGACCAGAAACAAATATTTCCACACGTGAGATAGAAGTTCTTCCAACAGTAACACGTGATATTGCAGATCTTTTGAGAAAAACTCCGCAAGCTTCCGTAAGTGAAGGTGGTGGAATTACTTTAGCTGGTCAAAACAATCGTTACAATTCATTTTATATTGATGGTACGGTTAATAATGATGTATTCGGACTTGCAGCTACGGGAACTAATGGTGGTCAGGTAGGGGTTAACCCAATCTCACTTGATGCTATTGAATCCTTCTCTGTTAACTTAGCACCATTCGATGTACGTCAATCAGGTTTTGCAGGTGGATCGATCAATGCAATTACTAGATCAGGTACCAATACTTTCTCTGGATCTGCTTACGGTTATTACCGTAATCAGGATCTGGCTGGAAAAACTCCTGGCGCATTTGATGCAGAAGTTAGAGAAAAACTAGAAGAATTTACGGCTACCACTTATGGTGCTCGTATTGGAGGTCCTATAGTTAAGGACAAACTTTTCTTCTTCTTGAATTATGAACGTCAAGATGAGGAAACTCCACGTTTCTTTGATGCAGCAGCGTACAGAGGTGAATCCAGCATCGCGGCGATTGAAACTTTGCAACAAAACTTAATCAACAACTTCGGTTATAACCCTGGAAATTTTGAAGATGGGACACAGTCATTGACTTCTGACAAGTTTACTATCAGATTGGATTATAACCTTAACGACCTCAACACTTTTACTCTAAAGCATAATTATGTAAGCGCCGAGTCTCTCTCTCCCAGTTTAAGTACCGCTAATAATATCAATTTTGCTAATGCGGGAGTTGCATTTCCTTCAGAAACTAATTCCTCAACATTTGAATGGAGGACGAGTAACGGTTCCAACCTTTCAAACAATCTTGTCATTGGATATACTACTGTAAATGACGATAGAGATCCTATTGGTAATGACTTCCCAAGAGTTAGTATCAATGATGGACAGAATAGTAGAATTACATTTGGCTCGGAGGCTTTTTCCACTGGTAATATTTTGGAGCAAACAATATTTACAGTGACGAATAATTTTGAGATTCAGTCTGGTGCACACAATATAACTTTAGGTGCAAACTTTGAGTATTTTGATGTGAATAATGTTTTTGTTGGAAACAACTTTGGTAGCTATCAATTTAGCAACCTTGCTGCATTTAACTCGTATTTTGACAATAATCCTGCAAATGACGTTTCTGCGACAAGCTACTCCTATGGCTATTCATTCCTTGATCCAGCTGGAGTTAGTGGTGATAACATTAAGAATGGCGCCGCAGCTTTTAAATATTCACAACTGGGATTCTATGCACAGGATTCTTGGAATATGACTGACAATTTTCGTTTAACATATGGAGTACGTATGGACTTGCCTTATTTTGAAGATGGAACCGTAAATGATGATTTCAACAATAGAACCATACCGCTTTTAGAAGTCGCTGGTAAGGATCTTCAAGGTGCTGCAGTAGGAAAACCTATCAAAACTCAAATCCATGTTGCACCACGTTTAGGTTTTAACTGGGACGTCAACAATGATAAATCTACACAAATCCGTGGTGGTATAGGTGTATTTACATCTAGGATTCCCTTAGTTTGGCCAGGTGGTACTTATAACAATAATGGTGTTGCTTTAGGTTCAGTTAATGAACGTGATTTCCCAGGAAGACAGGTATTATTTAACCCAGACCCAGCGAATCAACCTATTGGCAATGGCGCGGCACCAGGAAGTGGACAGACTGGTGGGCAGGTCGATCTTTTTACTCCAGATTTCAAATTACCACAGGTATTGAAATATAACATAGGTGTTGATCAAGAACTGGGAGTATGGGGATTGATTGCTTCGGCTGATTTCCTTTATAACGATGTTCTTCAGAATGTCACTTATGAAAACTTAAATTCAGTAGGTTCAATAGGAAACCTTGTCGGTGCGGATAATAGACCGTTTTACAATGCAAATAGGATTGATGCTAGTTATGCTAACGTTTACCTAGGGTCAAATACAAATGAGGGTTATTCTTATAATGCGACATTCACATTGACTAAACCTGTATCTAACGGTTTTGGAGCACAAGCAGCTTATACTTATGGTGATGCAGCTTATGTTTTTGAAGGAACTTCTTCACAGAACAGTAGCCAGTGGAGAAATGTTTTGACTGTTAATGGTAAAAATACTGCTAACCTTCAAAACTCTCAATTTGCCACAGGTCACCAGATTACTGCAAGTGCGACCTATGATTTGAAATGGACCCAAAATGTCTCTACTACTTTTGGATTGTTTTATAATGGACAAAGTGGCCAACGTTATTCATACATCTATAATGAAAGATTCAGAGATCTTTTAGGTGATGACTCACGTGATAACGCTTTGATTTATGTTCCAGCTAACGCGAGTGAAATCAATCTTGTACCTCTTATCAAACCAGGTCAAGTAATACTTCCTGCAGAACAATATGCTGCATTAGATGCTTACATTGAAAGAGATGAGTATTTAAGATCACGTCGTGGACAATATGTTGATGCAAATGCAAGCCGTGGATTGTGGAATCATAGCATTGACTTTAAGTTGTTGCAAAATTTCTCCATCTATACTGGAGCAGATAAAGAAAATAAAAACACTCTTCAGTTATCAGTTGATCTTTTCAACGTGGCTAATTTCTTGAATAAAGATTGGGGCGAGAGAACATTCGTAGACAACTTTGGAGAAGTAGAGTTATTGACTACACAAACTGGTGGGCCTAACCCAACATTTACTTTTGATCCAGATCTTCAGAACAACGACAAGTTTATCACCGACGATGGCGGAACAAGATCTTCAAGATGGCAAGCTCAAGTTGGAGTAAGGTATATCTTCAACTAGAACTTAGTTTAATAAAATCTTAGAACCCGACTCTCGCGAGTCGGGTTCTTTGTTTTTGGACTATTTTTGTTTTAAATATCTACAGTCATGTACAACATCCTCAAAGCCGCGCATTCTGGTTGGGCATATCTTTTATTAATCATTTTATTTCTTGCTACGGTAAATGCGTTAATCGGGTTTTTCGGAAAGAAGGAGTTTGGTAATAAGGATTTTAGCCTTGCACTTGTAGGGTTGATTGTAACGCATATCCAATTGCTGCTGGGACTTGGGTTGTGGGCAGTATCGCCATGGTCAAGTGCTTTATTCAACAATTGGACAGAGGTGATGAATACGCCAGCCCTGCGACTACTGGCTCTGGAACACCCCTTAATGATGATTATCGCAGTTGCACTTCTTACCATCGGTTATTCCAAACACAAGAAAAAAATTGTGAGCCACGGTAAGTTCAAAATGCTTTCTATATTTTACACGCTATCGTTCCTGGTAGTTTTGAGCAGATTGCCGTGGAGTCAGTGGATCTCCTTATAGTTAAGGGTTAAGGGTTAAGGGTTAAGGGTTAAGGGTTAAGGGTTAAGGAAAATAAAATTTTGACACTTAAATCTATACTCTTCTGGGTTAAATCACAGGTTCTTTGCTTGTTGGATTTAGCACGATTATTTAGGGCAATCCGCTTTTGCTAAAGCTGACTTTTTCCACCTTTAACGCTAGTCTCAAACTAGCGTTTTTAAAGATTTAAGATGAAATCTATGGGCTCACGAGCCAGCAACTCGCGATATTCTATTTTGCCTCGCTTTCGCGAAAGCGAAATTAACCAACACATCAAAACTTAGTTCCAAATGTCGAAGTAACTGACAATCTAACCGCTTATAAATCCTAGGTTTTAGGCCAGCACGTTTGCAGCGCAGCAAAAAACCGCTCGTCGTATGTCGCAATCGGCAATAAAGATTTGCGTCAGCAAATCAAGAATTTGCAATCGGCAATTCTACAGGCATCACCGACTGCAATCGGTCCAGCGCCTTGTCCACCGTTTTAATATGTTCCATTTTTAATAGCAGTCGCATCCCGCTGCGGGTTTGCTTTTGCTTGACCTGGATCTTGCTATCCCTATGACTCATTGCCTGCATGATATGGCCGAAAGCCGCGCTGTCGTAAAATTTGCTTTTCTCATCTGCTATGAAATAGCCCACAAAGGTTGCCTGTTTCATGATGATTTTTTCCAGTCCCATGCGGCTGGCAAGCCACTTGATCTTGATACTGGTCAATAAATCCTCTGCCTGATCCGGCAACTCGCCAAAACGGTCTACCAATTCCTTCCTGAATACTTCCAGACCGGCAGCATCTTCCACATCGTTGAGTTTGGAATACAATACCAGTCGCTCTGTGACGCTGTTGATATAATCATCTGGAAATAGCAATTCAAAATCGGTATCGATGGTCACATCGCTGACGTGTTTTTTGTTGGGTATATCTTCCGTAGGATATAGATCCTTGAATTCATTTTCCTTCAATTCTTCAATCGCCTCGCTCAGGATCTTTTGGTAGGTATCAAATCCTATCTCGTTGATAAAACCGCTTTGCTCGCCACCTAGAATATCTCCAGCACCGCGTATCTCGAGATCCTTCATCGCAATGTTGAACCCGCTACCCAAATCAGAAAAACTCTCAATGGCCTGGATGCGTTTGCGTGCCTCGTCCGTCATCATATCGTAGGGCGGTGTGATAAAGTAGCAAAATGCCTTTTTGTTGCTACGCCCTACCCTACCGCGCATCTGGTGGAGATCGGACAGCCCGAAGTTGTTGGCATTATTGATGAAAATGGTATTGGCATTAGGTACGTCAAGACCACTCTCTATAATGGTGGTACTTACCAAAACGTCAAACTCACCATTCATAAAAGCGAGCATGACTTCTTCCAGCTTTTTGCCATCCATCTGGCCGTGGCCTATGCCTACTTTAGCATCTGGTACTGATCGCTGGATCATTCCTGCCACTTCCTTGATGTTCTCAATACGGTTATTGACAAAATAGACCTGGCCGCCTCTTGATATTTCGTAACTCACAGCGTCGCGTATCGTCTCTTCAGAAAAGCGCACAACGTGGGATTCTATAGGGTGGCGGTTGGGCGGTGGTGTCTTGATCACACTCAAATCGCGCGCTGCCATCAACGAAAATTGCAAGGTGCGCGGAATAGGTGTTGCGGTCAAGGTAAGTGTATCAATATTTTCCTTGAGCGTCTTAAGTTTGTCTTTTACCGCCACGCCAAATTTCTGCTCCTCATCAATAATCAACAATCCAATATCCTTGAACTTAACCGATTTGTTGACCAGCTGGTGGGTTCCTATGACGATATCAATGGAACCATCGGCAAGACCTTCTAGGACGCCCTTGCGCTCTTTGGCAGTACGGAAACGATTCAAATAGTCCACCTTTACCGGCATATCCACCAACCGCTCGCGGAAAGTCTTGGCGTGCTGAAACGCAAGAATGGTTGTCGGTACTAAAACAGCAACCTGTTTCCCATTGACGGCGGCCTTGAAGGCTGCGCGTATGGCAACTTCCGTCTTTCCAAAACCTACATCACCACACACCAACCGGTCCATGGGCCGCTCGCTTTCCATGTCATTCTTGACATCTTGTGTCGCGCTACTCTGGTCGGGTGTATCTTCATAGATAAAACTTGCTTCCAGTTCGTTCTGCATATAGCCGTCGGGATCGTATTGAAATCCTTTATTCTCTCGGCGTTTTGCATATAATTTGATCAAGTCGAATGCGATCTGCTTGACCCGTGTCTTGGTTTTGGCCTTTAGCTTTTTCCAGGCTGGGCTACCTAGTTTATAGATTTTGGGCACCTTGCCATCCTTTGCCGCGTAGCGGGTAATCTTGTGCAGGGAATGAATCGAAACGTAGAGAATGTCGCGCTCGCCGTAAAAAAGTTTGATCGCTTCCTGCATCTTACCATTCACATCTATTTTTTGCAATCCACCGAATTTTCCAATGCCATGATCAATGTGCGTCACATAGTCGCCTATTTCTAGCGTATTCAATTCCTTTAAGGTGATCGCCTGTTTTTTGGCATACCCGTTCTTCAGACTGAATTTATGGTAGCGGTCAAAAATCTCGTGGTCGGTATAACAAGCGATACGCAGGTCGTTATCTACGAAGCCCTGATACAGCGTCATGATCACCGTTTCATAGGCAACGTTTGCGCCCATGTCATCAAAAATATCCTTGAAACGCTTGGCCTGCTGGGCACTGCTACAGAACAGCACGGTTTTATATCCATCCGCCTCGTTTTGTCGCAGATTGTCGATCAATAGCTCAAACTGCTTGTTAAATGCGGGCTGCGGTGCTGTGCGGTAGGTAATATCTGCCCTAGTTCCAGAGAACTCAATGTGGTTCAATTCTTTTACCTGACTTTGCAGCAATACCGCCGTGCAAAAAATATCCTCGGGTTCCAATTGTCTGATCCCGCCGTCTAATTTTTTGTAGGCTTCTTCCGCTTTCGCGAAAAGCGACTCAATACGATCATACAGCAAGTCCAGATTCTGGGCAAAAACGACGGTTTTAGCTGGCAGATATTTGAGAAAACTCTCCCTGTTTTCATCAGACTGCTTGATCTCGACATTTGGGATGATGGAAATCTTCTTGATCTTATCCTTGGAAAGTTGCGTTTCTACATCAAAAATGCGGATGGAATCGATCTCATTACCGAAAAACTCGATGCGGTACGGCTCGTCATTAGAGAACGAAAAAACGTCTAGAATACCGCCACGCAGCGAGAATTCGCCAGGTTCTGTCACAAAATCAACACGTTTGAAACTGTATTCAAACAGCACCTCGTTTGCAAACTCGATGGAAATCTGGTCACCTACAGCGATCTTGAGTGTGTTTTTTTCCAGTTCTTTTTTAGTCACCACCTTTTCAAACAACGCCTCAGGATACGTAACGATAATTGCCGGTTTCTTACGGGAATTGATGCGGTTGAGCACCTCAGCCCGCAACAGCACATTGGCATTGTCAGTTTTCTCGATTTGGTAGGGCCTGCGGTAACTTCCCGGGTAGAAAAGCACATCTTTTTCGCCCGCCATTTTCTCCAGATCATTTAGGTAATAAGCTGCCTCTTCCTTGTCGTTGAGGATGAGAAGGAAGGGTTTGTCCGCTTTCGCGAAAGCGGTATTTACCACAAAGGATAGTGCGCTGCCAGTTAAACCCTGGATGCGCAGCGATCCCTGCGACTGGTCAATATGCTCCTGAAGACTAGCCGACTGGGCGGTCTTTTCAAAAGCATCACTAATTTGTGGATATCCCAAAAGCGGTAGAATTGGCCGCAAAGATAACTTGCACCAACCGCTGTTGCCAAATATTGAGAATTCTTTCACAGGCGCAAGTTTGATAGAGCTTACATTTAACTATGAAGCATTATGACGTATTTATTTTAGGAACGGGAACCGCAGGAAAACTGGTAGCTAACCGTTGCACAGACACAGGTTTAAAAGTTGGTATCATTGACAACCGGGAATATGGCGGCACTTGCTCGCAGCGTGGTTGTGATCCCAAAAAATTGATGCTGGCCAGCAGCGAGGCGCTCGAGGCAGCCAGAAATATGAAAGGTGACGGTATTGCCGGTGATATTTCCATCGACTGGCGTGAAGTTTTTAACTATGCGCGTCGCTACACGCAAAATATCCCTAACAATACCGAGCAGAAGTTGAAGGAGATGGGCGTGGATTGCTATACCGGCGATGGCTGTTTTGTGGATGAAAAAACGTTCACTTTTGACAAAACAACGATCACGGCAGACAAATTTGTAATCGCAACAGGAATGATTCCCTTAGAATTACAGATTCCAGGTGCGGAACACCTCTTGAAAAGCGACGACTTTTTCCAGCTTAAAGACCTTCCTGAAAAAATGATGTTTATAGGCGGCGGGTATATAGGCATGGAGTTTAGTCATATGATGGCACGAGCCGGTGTCAAAGTAACGGTAATTGAAATGGGCGACCAGATTCTATCGCCATTCGAACCATTTACGGCAAATATGCTGGAACAATGCTCCCGCGATTTGGGCATCGATATTCTACTCAATGCACAGGCTGCGTCTGTAGAAAAAGAGGGTGATCGCTTTGTGGTGAAATACGGTTTGGATGGTACCATCCACCAGATCACAACCGACCTAGTTTTTAATACAGCGGGACGTATGCCAGCGATTAAAAATTTGAAACTTGAAAATGCAAACGTAGTTACGGACAAACAAGGAGTAGTCGTTAACGAATTTTTCCAAAGCACAACGAACAAACGATTTTACGCCTGTGGGGATGTGTCCAACGCTAATCTACCCCTAACGCCACTTAGTGGACTTGAGGCAAACATAGCTGCAAAAAATATAATCGGCGGTAACCACCCTTTCGTTCCCGTAAAGATTCCCAGCGTAGCTTTCACGATACCGCAAGT
>JBBSPH010000030.1:0-15609 GCA_038258985.1 Flavobacteriales bacterium | reverse complement strand
TGGGCTCAACATAAGCACAGGGTCAACTAGTTCTGTATTGCAAATGGGTAACTTAAATAATAGTAGAGTTTTGCAGACAGGCAATTCACAGATAAGCAACGTGATGCAAAGAGGTAATTCAAATATTTCTACTGTTACTCAATCAAACTAAAGTAAGTTTGTTACCGTATGTATAGAACAGATTGGATTATTAATTTTTAGTAGAACTAGAATCTATATTATACAGTAGATTATTAATTAAAGTTGGGGTGAAGATTTTAAATCCGCGCCCCAACTATTTTAAAATATAGCAGCCATGAAAAAACTACTCATAATGTCCGCTTTAATTGTGACATCTCTTGCATATGCACAAACATATCAGGATGAGCAAAAGATGGTGAAATCAACATCGTTGGAATCATCTAATGAGCAGTTAAATTTTTTAAGAAGCAACTCTACGAACCAACAAGTTCAAGTAAGTCAAGGAAATTCAGTTTTAATCGCTCAGGTAGGACAAGCTAATATCTCACAGGTATTTGTCAGTTCTGAAAATAGTGAGATCAATTTGTTGCAAGATGGATTTGCCAATAAATCCTTTATTAATTTAAGAGCAGATTTTATTAGAGAAAATGTTCAACAGATAGGTAACAGCAATTTATTCTTTGATTATAGTCTCCATGGAGCGCAATCTCACACAGTTGACTTGATACAAGATGGTAATTTTAATGAAGTTATTAGCGTGGGCAGAAACAGTATTTCTGAACGTCTTAAGTTAACCCAAACAGGAACAGGTAAAAGTGCATTTATTATCCACAATTAATGAAATACGTTATTTACGTATTGATTCTCTTCACGAGCTTTATTCAAGCTCAGCAATCCCTATATAATCAAACTGTCAAGGCAGAGATCTTAATGAAAGATCAAGGAGGATTTCTAAATATTACAGGTATGGCGTCCAACCTGACTAATGCGGACCAAAGTATACGTTATGAACTTGCGGTTATTAATAAGGATACGATTACTAACAAGAGTTCAAAAGATAATCAAACGGGCAGAGGTGTTCTAAAATCCAAAACTCAGGAAATACTTTCCACTACCAGTGTCAATCTAAATGTTCCTGATATTTTGACGATCATGCTGTTAATTTATGATGATGATGATAAATTAATAGGCAGAGATCTAAAAAGGATTGAACCAAATACGATACAATTAGAGTCACCGCAAATAACTAATTTTGATGGAGTCGAAATTAGCGGCCTTGTGACAAAAGATTTACGTACGGCGCCAGCAAGAAAGTTTTACGATTACTTTTACAAACAATATAAAAAATATCAAATTAACGGAAGTAAGGTTGTATCGATCAATGAAAAATTTGGCCTTGGACGTAGTACGAGAATAGAAATAATAGTAGGCTCAGAGAATATATTTCAATTCTTTTTGAATCCCACGGATGACTTTATAAAGGAAATGGGAGATTACTGTATACGATTAGTATACCAACAGTTTGAAAAACTTAAGGCCATACAAGCGCAAATAAATAATTAAAATCATGCTCAAAAGAATTACGACATCGTTCACTTTACTATTTGCATTTTGTTTTATGTCAAGTATGAATGCACAACAATTGACGTATAAACCTATCAATCCAGCCTTTGGTGGCGATACGTTTAATTACCAGTGGTTGCTACAGAGTGCTGAAGCACAAAACAAGTTCACAGATCCCGATGCTGCCAGTAATGATCGCCTTGATCAATCAGAATTAGACTCTTTTGCAGAAGGCTTGAATAGACAGTTGCTTAGTCAAATATCGAGATCTCTCCTTAGTTCACAATTCAATTTTGATGAGGGACTACAACCTGGAACTTTTACTTTTGGTAATTTAGAGGTAGAGGTACTTCAATCATTTGAAGGCTTAGTAGTCAATATTCTTGATACTAACACTGGAGATACTACCCAAGTGATAATACCCAATAATTAAATTATGATTTCTATTAAGAGAATAGAGCAATCATTTCTTCTTTTGTGTACCTTATTTTTAGCAACGAGTTGTGGTTCCTATTTTAGCCAGCCTTTAGACACTCAAAATGCGCGTATTGGTGAAACTACCGATGCTACATACACGTTAAGAAATCTTCCACCACCCACCGCACCTGCAGTGGTGGGCGTATATAGATTTGAGGATCAAACAGGTCAATTTAAACAAACCGAAAATGGCTCTACATTTAGTAATGCCGTGACCCAAGGTGGAACTACGATTCTAGTAAAAGCACTGGAGGATTCAAAGTGGTTTGATATTATAGAGCGAGAAAATCTTGACAACCTCCTCAATGAACGTCAGATTATTAGCTCAACTAGAAAAGACTACGCACTGCAAACAAATACGCAACAAATACCCTTGCCTTCCTTATTATATGCCGGCGTGCTTATAGAAGGAGGAATTGTTTCCTATGATACGAATGTACTTACAGGAGGCATAGGAGCGCGATATTTTGGAGCTGGAGGCTCTAGTAAATATCGACAAGATCGCGTGACGGTTTATTTGAGGGCAGTGGCTACCCAGACAGGTAAGATCATGAAAACTGTTTACGTTTCAAAATCTATTTACTCCCAAGCTGTTGATGCCAGTTTATTTCGTTATGTGAATTTTAGACGCTTGTTAGAAGCCGAAACCGGATTCACGAGAAATGAGCCAGGTCAACTAGCGGTTAAGGAGGCGATTGAAAAAGCAGTGGAGGCATTAATTGTTGAAGGTATAGATGTTGGCTTGTGGTATCCACAAGGCGGTCCAGAGGTCGTAAAAAAAATGCAAGAGGATTATAGAAGTGAAAAAGAAGTTGCGGAACGTACAGATGTCTATCAACGTGAAATGCTGGATCGGCGTAGTAAATGGAGGGTAGATGTAGGTGCAGGTGGTACTTATGCTAACAATGATCTTGCAAATCCATACTATGAATATTCGCTCATAGCGGGAATTAAATACAACTTTACTCCATTCTTAGGAATTTATGGACAGGGAAGCGGTTACCGTATTAAAAACACAGGAGCGCTGAATCGACAATTTGCGAGCACAGATTTAAATTTAGAATTCACGGTACTCCCTTATGATAAAATTAGTCCAATCATCTATGCCGGACCGGGACTGAATTATGCCAATGGATTCAATGTAATAGATGTAAAGGCACAAGCAGGATTGAGTCTAGAGTATTTAGTATCTCCCAGCATTGGTGTAAAAATCTATGGAGATTATAATGTAGTATTTTCAGATGAGATGGATAATATTACTGCAGGAGTTCGGGATGATCAATACTATAAATTCGGAGCAGGTATAAATGTCTATTTAGGTAAAAGTCAGGCAAAAGAGAACTCACCAAAATACATAAGACGACAACTTGAAAAAGAACGCAGACTCTTTGGTAACAATGAGCTTGAAAATAGCGTAATAACGGTAGCTGATTCGCTTTCGCGAAAGCAAACTAACTCTAATAATCAACGTTAATCATGAAATCTATAACTTATTTTATACTGGTTGCTAGTTTCTTGATGTTGACAGGCTGCACAGAAGAAACAATAAGCGTTGAAGGAAAAGGTACCATCACCGGTACGGTAGTACAAGATGCCACATTCTTGCCTCTCTCAAATGTAAAGATCTCTACAAATCCAAATACCAATACCGTTTTTACAGATGCTGACGGAAGATTTAGCATTGAGGTAGATAATGGAACTTACGCTGTTCGCGCGGAGAAAGACGGCTTTTTAACCAAATTTGAATCTGCCGATGTGCAAGCAAATCAAACAACTAGTGTAGTCTTCGAGCTTCAAATATCTACAGCAAACAATAGGCCACCGTCCGCTCCATCATTAATGCTGCCGGCAGATAAAGCTACAAACGTAGATTTTAATGTCAAATTTGACTGGGAATCTATGGATGTAGATCGGGACTCCTTGACATACAGTATAGAACTGCGCAATGCAGACACAAATACAATACAAACATTTAGTAACATCGATACAAGTGAGTTTGAAACGGCCTTACTTTTTGGCACCACCTATTTTTGGCAAGTTTCTGCGACTGATGGGATTAATGCTCCTGTAAACAGCGTGATCAACAGTTTTACCACCACTTCATTTCCTTCAAATAGATTTCATTTTGTTCGCAAACAAGGGGATAATAATGTCATTTATAGTGGGGATGAAAACGGAAATGCTTTTCCATTAACCTCTGAGAGTAAAAATAGCTGGCGTCCAAGGGTAAACCGAACGGTTTCCAAAATTGCTTTTTTGAGGAGTGTTGGAGCTAATGTCCAATTATTCATTATGGATATTGATGGAACTAATGTGAAACAGGTTTCAAATTCTGTTCCCGTCAATGGATTTAATTTAGACGAGGTTGATATCTCTTGGACGAATAATGGAAGTTCAATTTACTATCCTTCACTTGATAAATTATATAGAATCAATACAGATGGTAGCGGCTTGACGTTAATTTACCAAACAACAAATGGCAATTTGATTACCGAGGTAAATTATAACAATGGAGTAATCGCCTTGAAAACCAACAATCTTAATGGGTATAATGTAAATATCTTTACAATTTCTGAATCTGGTTCCTTATTAAATACGGTCTTAACTGGTCAGGCTGGTGCTGCTGGAGGTCTAGAGTTGAGTATTGATAATTCAAGGTTGTTGTACAGTAGAGACGTCTCAGGTTTTCAAAATTCTCAATACCGTCAGCTTGATTCTAGAGTATTTGTTTATTCCTTTTCTACAAATACTACTGTAGATCGATCTTTTGAAAAGACCAGCGGAACAAATGATTTAGACCCAAGGTTTTCTCCTACAGATGCTAAGATAATTGTTACCAATAGGCCTAACGACAGTAATATGGCTGGAACGATACAAAGTATCGATGTAGAAACCATCAGTACCATTATTTCTAGAAAAAACTTGTTTGAAAATTCATTTATGCCAGACTGGGAATAGCATCCTTTTATCTATGGAAGGGATGCGTAATCCCTTCTTTTCATCTGGATTCTCTGAGCAAGTTTCATCAGATGTAGATAACTGAATATGATACTTACGCAACGTCAATATTTTTGATACTATTCCTTTAATAGTGCGAAATAAATAAAGCCAAGTGCGAAAATTAGGGATTTTCTAGCTTGGCTTTTTATTATTCTAAATATGGGACGAATATAAAGTATAACGCTACAAATAATCGCACAAAACTATTAATTAACGTTAAATGGCGACTTTAATCTAATATTGAATCGACGAAAGGTGACTCAATCGTATATTTAGCATCTTGCGATGGATTATTATCTGACAGGGTCAATGGGAATAGTCAACCTTAAGAATCAATGCTAATTGATTTCTAGATCGATGCTCTCAAAAGCACCTGCGTCGGGTAAGGTAGCATCTCGTAGTTTTCCCACAATGTCATTTACCGTAATAGTTAAGGGGTTTCCAATTCCATTTGCACCACTAGCATTATCAATCCTTAATAAATTCTGGTTAGGGCTTTCAAACAAAGGAGATTGATTCAGTACTAAATCTCGATACCGGTCGGTGTTACTGAAGTTGTAAAGTGGATCTGTGGTTAATTGATTAAAGCGATCATCAAATTTTAGCAGTGTATTTTCAAAATTGTAATTGAATACTTCTCCCTCTACTGGTGTAAGCACTAATTCAATATCTCGATCTCCGTAAATAATACAGTTCGTAAATAAAGCTTGAACGAGCGGCTCTCGTAGACCGCTATTAGGGATGGTATTCGATATCGATAGACTAGGATCTCTGCGGGATCCCAGTCTCCAGTAATTTGTAATTGTACAATTATTAAAGGTATAAGTACCGCCCAATCGCGCTACAACCGCAGATTGTCCTGCATTGTGGAAGATGCTGTTTGTTGCTACGACATTAGCCGTTGTTGCTAGGAGACCAACGTTGGAGCTATTAAAAACCTTGGAATTACTTAGCTTCAAAGTGGCACCTATGCTGGATGGACTCTGACTGTCCATTAAGATCCCTATGCTCGCATTTTTGATGGTGGTATAAGCCAATTCATGATTTTTACTACCAGCTGTCAACCATATTCCAAACCACTGTCCAGCGACATCATTAAAGCGTGGTTCCAGTCGGTCACCTTCCAGTATGACTTCATTTTCCATAGCGTCTGTAGTGGATAATGCCCCATTAATTTTGAGGCTAGCTTCATTTGCAGCAATAATTCCGCTATTTGCGTGAAAGAATAAACGCGCACCCGCATCAATAGTTAACGTTCGGTTGGGAGGTATGGCGGCGAAACCATAAATAACATAAGGTTTTTCGTTAGTAAGATTAAGTTCACTGTCTTCCAGAAAGAAACCCGAGATGCTCAACTCATTACCTTCTTCATCAACACCTATAGGGAGACGTTCCTCAATTTCTTCGTCCTCCCTTTCAGAGAAAAGAAAAATGGCGTCTTTTACGAGTGTTACAAGTTGTACGGATTGTAGATTAGCACCACTGTCAAATTCTATTTTATCTTCATACAAAAATTCATCCCCTGCACTAAAATCATTGATGTCTAAGGTCGTTTCTATAAAAACATACATAGAATCCTTGGCCAATAATTCTACATTTTCAAAAATCTGTCCAGGTTTTCCGTCTACCGCAAGTCGATAACGGGACTCTGTACCACGTGCGAGTGCAACGCGAGGAATGACAATGTCGTCACTACTACGGTTATAAACCTTGAATGTCCTTGTGCTACTGCCTATAGTCGTAAAAACCGTGTCTAAAAAAATAGTGTCTTGGGAAAAACCTAGGTTGCCCGTGCTTTGACTGAATTCGAAATCATTTCTGCAAGACGAGAGGCCTACTACAAAAACTGCAACTATGACGGTGAAAATTATTTTTTTCATGAAGCAACTTCAAAAAGATCACGCAATTCCTGAGAGATACGTACAGGTTTTCCCGTCTTATCCACTGCACACCAGTCAGAGGTCGTTTTAGCGAGCAGCTTTCCGGTTTCTTTATCCAAAATCTCTATAAACCGCTCATAACGCACATTGGTCGCTCGACCTACCTGGGTTTTTATCAAAATATTGTCGCCTAAAACTGCTGACCGTTTGTACTCGATACAATGTTTGATCATTACCCAATCATAGGATGATAACATACTTTCTGAAGCTACGGTAGTCCAATGCTGCGATGCAATATCATTTGCCCATTGGACGTAAACCACATTGTTTACATGGTTTAGGTCATCAATTTCATCCATCGATACTTGACGGTTCACCTCAAATATGGGTAATGCTGGATCCACTGCTATTTGTTGATGGTTATTTCAAATATTTTGGACCATCGTTTGCCTGTCACAAATAGTCTGTCCGCCTGCTTATCATAAGCAATACCATTCAATACATTATCATCCTTGCTCCAGTTGGGAATCTGATCCTTTAAGTCAGTTAGGTTGACCACTGCCTCTAGAGCTCCCGTTTCTGGATTCACGATCATGACTGCATTTTCCTGATAGATGTTTGCATAGATTTTACCATCCACCCATTCCAATTCATTGATTTGGGTGAACGATTTTTTATCAGATACGATTTGGATATACTCCAGCTCTTCAAATGTTTCAGGATCGAGTTTCCAGATTTTATCTGTACCGTCGCTTTTGTATAAATACGTTCCATCGTTGCACAAACCCCAGCCTTCCTTACTATTCCCATATTTGAAGGTGCCGGTCTGATTAAGCTCAAGATCATAGATGTAACCGAATCTACCTTTCCATGTCAATTGGTATACACGATCATTCAAGATGGTCAAGCCTTCTGCAAAAACGTCTTTGGATAACTCTTTTTTGTCAAGAATTTCGCCAGTTTCTACCTGTGTAATTCTGATGTCCGACTCACCGTACTGGCCTGCGCTCTCGTACAGTTTTCCATTGTGGAATTCCAATCCTTGAGTATAGGTTGAATCTGCATGTGGGTAAATATTTGCCGTGGTATAGCCATAGATCTTTGGTGCAGTTGGATTTTTTCGGTTGATGTTTGTAGAAACACGAGCAATCTTACCGTCTTTATATATGGTAGCCTTATAAGTGAGCGTTCCATAGGGCTGGTTGGTCAGCTTTCGCGAAAGCGTATTCCCCACGACATCATCAATTATACGAGCATTTTGCGTCCATACGACGCTATCTGCACCTATTGAACCTGCATCCAACAAAGATATTTGGACGGTATCATCTTCATTCCAATCTTTTTTATCGTTTGAAATTTCAAGAGAATAATTTTCGCGGAAGCGATCTAAATCAGTTTTACAACTTGATAATGAGAGTGCTACAAATAATATAAAAATGGAATTTTTCCAGCGCATCGGGACATTTTATAAAGCCGAAATATAGTGAGAAAAATGCGGCGGAAAAACCTTTGGAGGAGTGAACCTAGGCTGTATATTTGCACCGGGCAAGTCCTACACAACCAGCTCCTGCTGAACTCCTCCAGGGCGGGAACGCAGCAAAGGTAAGCGGTCGTAGCGGTGTGATGTAGGTAGCTTGCCTTTTTTTATGCCTTATATTGAAATTTAACTATTTGATACATAGACAATTATGAAAAAGGTGGTTCTGGTTACTGGCGCTTCATCGGGAATCGGGAAGTCAATTGCCGAATATCTTACCAACTACGGCTATACCGTATATGGCACCAGTAGAAATCCTGATAATTATCCTGATAGCACAATTCCACTTCTTGCCATGGATGTGCAACAAAAATCTTCCATTAACGCAGCGGTTGCATCACTTTTAAAGCTTGAAACTACTATTGATATCTTAATCAATAATGCGGGTGTAGGAATCACTGGACCGATGGAGGAAACACCCATGGATGCTATAGAACATGCCATGAATACAAATTTCTACGGTCCATTGCGGGTACTACAGACAGTTTTACCAGTAATGCGCAAACAACATAGCGGTCGAGTCATCAATATTACAAGCATTGCTGGTTATATGGGTTTGCCTTATCGTGGGATTTACAGCGCCAGCAAAGGAGCGCTAGAAATTGCTACAGAGGCGTACCGTATGGAATGTGCTCATTTAAATATTCATTTTAGCAATGTGGCACCAGGCGACTTTGCAACAAATATCGCCGCAGGCAGATTTCACGCTCCCGTTATTGCAGGTAGTGATTATGCCATGGGTTATTCCCGGACACTAGAATTAATCGATAGTCATGTAGATGACGGTAGCGATCCATTGGAAGTTGCACGCAAGATCAAAGAGATTATTGAGACTAAAAATCCTGGAATACATTATAAGGTAGGTAGCTTCCTCCAAAAGTTTTCCATAATTTTGAAGAAGATCCTGCCAGAGAAGACCTATGAAAATATGCTGAAAAAGCATTACGATCTTTGATAGCAGGGCTCCAGTTATCACTTGAAGATCTGTCTATTGAGATATAAATTCCTATTCCTTATCCTAATTTTCTTTCATCTTGCTGAGGCTCAGGAGGTGTCTATATTTTACGACCGAGGCGGTGAGCTGACCTTGTTAGATCTTCCTTATGAGACATTTGAGTCCATTGAAAGTGGCTATTCCAATGGTCTTAAATACGGTACCTACTGGCTGCAAATTGAGCCGGGAGCCGAAAAATCGGTTTTTCAATTGCAGAATAACCATATTATTGGTGTAGAGGCATTCCAAGATTTCATGGACATCGATATCGATGATTCTGCCGGTTTTGCGCACTTTGAAATGGAAACTCAAACTCCAGTGTATGTGAAAATGGAGGTAAGTAAAGAGGCTTATTTTCCCTTTTCCATTCAGTCAGAACAAGAATTTGACACACAGACCATTCGATCTGTTGTCGGTCTTGGCGCTTTCTATGGGTTTGCCTTATTAGTATTGTTATTGAATTTAGGCCTTTATCTTACGACGAGGGATTTGACATTTTGGTATTACAGTCTTTTTCTCGCGTTTATACTTTTGGTGTTTGCGCACCGCGATGGATTTATGGAGATTCTAGGTATCTCCATTACCGTCAAAAACGTCACAGAACCTTTTAGCCTAGCCATAGGAGGATTGCTATGCGCAGTATTTGCGGCAAATAGCTTGAAACTGGATAAGTATTACCCATTTATTTCCTTGAGCTACTATGGTGCAGCGGTGATATGTGCGTTGCTTCTGACATTATATTATACGTTTGGTGATTACGAGTTCGTTGTTGGGATATACTTCGTCTGTCTGTACATCTTCTTGAGCGCTTGGGTTTCTTCAATTTTGTTGATCAAGAAACTTCGCTTTGCCTATATATTTTGTATCGCCTATTTCTTTATGATGGTAACTGCCATTCTGTTTTATCTAGGGCCTATTTTGGATTTTCAGTTTTTCGAGATAAAGCATTCTTATCTAAAGCTTACCGCTTTCGTAGAGATGATTGTCATTAATATGGCGATCATTTACCGCATGAGAAATCTAAGGCTAAAGCAAAAGAAGATGCGGTTGGAGATGGATCGATATCTCTCCCAAATTACTTTTTTAAGTGAAGAGCTGGAAAAGAATAATCTAGGTGTGGAAAATGTTTTTACCAAGTTTGATTTGTCTTCTAGAGAAAGTGAGGTTTTAGAATTGATTGCAGAAGGTAAAACGAATGGTGAAATTGCAGAACACCTATTTATCTCAATCAACACGGTGAAATTTCACGTCAAAAACATCTACGAGAAACTGGAAGTCTCCAATCGAAGGGAAGCATCACAAGTTTTGCAAAGCAGCTAAAAGATATAGCTCGATGAGTGAATCAACTTCAATTTTCATCCTACAACCCATCATAAATGCAGGTTTGTTGGTAAAACTACCCGTTTACTACCCGGTCTAAATACGCTAATTCACTTGGTTGAGCGGTAGATTTGTGCAGGGAAATAATTAAGTACAATTAGGGGATTTAGTGAGAAGCGGAAACGTTTGACAATTACGTAGGGTACGTTGTTAAGCTTTCCGCTTTTTCTGTGGTAAAAACGGAACCACCATCTGACTGGCTAGATCTTTAGGGAAATTTTCATCCCCAGGAAAGCCAAGTTCTAAATCTGCATCATGATAGGGAACGTGAGCAGACCCGAATATATAATCCCAAATACTCAGCGATAATCCATAATTCACTCCGTAGGAATGACCATCAGGTAATTTCCTGGCATGATGCCAAAGGTGCATTTTTGGATTGTTTAGAACGTATTTGAAAATCCCATAATCCCAGTTGAGGTTCGCATGATTCAAATGTCCGATGAACACACCCAACATATGAACAACGAAGAATTGTTCAATACCAAACCCAATCATCGCAAGTGGTATGTACTGTAAACTTTTATAAACTATAGTCTCCACAAAGTGAAAACGGAATTGTGCCGCAAAACCCATTTCTTTCACACTGTGGTGCACCTTGTGAAATTCCCACAACCAGGGAACCCGATGAAGCATCCTATGAATATTCCACTGGATAAAATCTGCAATGACAAACATGATTACGAATTGTAACCAGACGGGTAGACTGCCTACCTCAATGGCAACGATATTCTCCATATCAACGGTAGCTAACCCATCGTTAAAAAGCTGCACGCCTACATTAGATAGCGCATTGTATCCGACAAGGGAAAAGAGGAAGAAATTAAAAAACACATAAAACAGATCGAGCCAAAAATCAGTTCTTAAAATCTTTTGGTTCTTACGCCATGGCAACCAAATCTCTAGAAAAAATACAAGAAGAGATAACCCTATAAGCCAGTAAAAATAATTGTCCCACGCCGGTTGTGTGATCTCACGCCATAAATAGCTGCCATAGTCGGTAAAGGAATTGAGAAATAGATCGAAATAGGTTTCCATAGTGCTTGAGTCGTTCAAAAGTAAGTCGATTTACATTGCGATTACATCACTAACCATAGTTACTAACGATAGCTTACTTATTTTTGAGTATACAATTCGTGTGCTATGAAAAAAACATTGTTTATAACCTTCTGTCTTGCTATTGTTATTTCCTGCTCTAGCAAAAACACTGCGACCACCAATAAAAAAGAAAACGTGGCTCCTTTTGATTGGAGCGCTGCTAGTGTTTACTTTCTGTTGACAGATCGATTTTACAATGGGGATAAAACGAACGACTCAGTCGTGAAACGCAATGAGAAAACGGCAACGTTGAGAGGTTTTGAAGGTGGGGATTTTGCGGGCATACAACGAAAAATACAACAGGGATACTTTACGGATTTAGGCATCAATGCGATATGGCTCACACCCATTTTTGAGCAAATAAAGGGAGGAGTGGATGAAGGTACAGGCTTTACCTATGCTTACCACGGGTATTGGGCAAAAGACTGGACTGCTGTCGAGCCAGCATTTGGAACGATGGAGGAATTTAAGGAGTTGGTAACTGTAGCGCATAAAAACGACATAAGAATCTTACTGGACGTTGTCTTGAATCATACGGGACCAGTCACAGGTCAGGATCCACAGTGGCCGGATAGCTGGGTACGCACTGGTCCCACGTGTACCTATCAAGATCAGGAAACCGCGGTGAGCTGCACGTTGACGGATAATCTACCAGATATAAGAACCGATAGCAGGGAAGAAGTCGAGCTTCCAGAAATTCTAGTGCAAAAATGGAAATCAGAGGGGCGGTATGAGCAAGAAAAGAAGGAGCTGGATAATTTCTTTTCTAAAACCGACTTACCGAGAACTCCTGCAAATTATTTGATCAAATGGGTGACGGATTATGCGCGGGAAACCGGTGTGGACGGCTTTAGAGTAGATACGGTCAAGCACGTGGAGGAAAGCATTTGGGCAACATTTAATGAGCAAGCAAAACGTGCTTATGAAGAATGGAAGCAAAATAATCCTGACCAAATGATTCACGATGACGAGTTCTTTATCCTCGGAGAGCTATACGGTTATTATGCGCAATATGGTCCTGGATACCGATTCAATGATGGAGTAGTCGACTACTTTGATGCAGGGTACAATGCGATGATTAATTTTGGGTTTAAGGACGCCGCGCGCGAGGACTTCGGCGTACTTTTTCAAAAATATGCCACCATGACGGACAGTTTGTATAGAAATACCAACAGCGCTCCAGCATATTTCATGAATTACATAAGTTCGCATGATGATGGGCAACCACTGGATCCCATGCGGGAAAACGCTATTGATACAGGTTCCAAATTACTGCTTGCTCCAGGTATGGCACAAATCTATTATGGTGATGAATCCGCACGTAAATTGACAGCAGACGGTGCAAGCGGAGACGCTAATCTTCGAACCATGATGAATTGGGAAAATTTGGATAGCAACGTTTTGAGCCACTGGCAAATCTTGGGGCGATTCCGTAAGAAACATCTAGCGGTAGGAGCGGGTAGGGTAGAGGCATTGGATATCGATGGGGCAGGCTCATTAACTGCACGGTTATATGAAAAAAGCGGTTACTTTGACAAAGTTATTATAGGAGCTGGGCTTCAAGACGGCAAACAATCGATTAACGTGTCCTCCATTTTTTCGGGTAACAAGAAATTGCGCAATGCCTATATGGATGAGGTTCTAACCGTCGAGAATGGCCAGGTAACCGCAACGGTTAAAAATGGTCTTGTCCTATTGGAATCCATAGAGTAGCTTTTATATGGGGGTAGAGTTCGCTTTCGCGAAAGCGAACAATTATCAAAAACCTGAATTTTTGATGTTTAGCGGTGCCTCAAAAATAGGAACTGTGTTAGAGCAGAAAATTTTCCTTACAATCCTTAACACAAATTGGCATTCTGCCATTAAAATTGAGTTTTCATTGGCTATTCCGTGAGCATTGTGGCGATACCTTTAAACAAAAAAACACAATGAGCACAAACAATTTGAACAACAAAGAAGCGCAAAAAAAATATAAAGATCTGGCTAGCAGTATCGACTTTGCCATGATGGTAACACACCTTGATCAAACCCCACTGCACGCGATCCCAATGAGTACTAAAAAAGTGGACGATAATGGAACCACTTATTTTTTAAGTAATGCAGACAGTGAGCACAATTCCAATATCGAGAGTGATCCTAGATGCCAGTTATTGTATTCTGAAAAGCACAGCATGGAATTTCTAAGTGTTTATGGCAAGGCGGTAATTTCTAGAGATAAAGCCTTGATTCATGAACTTTACGGAAGCGCCGACGATAACTGGTTTGAAGGTAAGGATGATCCTAATATTACGGTGATTACATTCCATCCAGAAGAAGGTCAATACTGGGATTCTAAGTCAAACGCTTTAGTCAGTCTGTTTAAGATGGGTTACGGTGCTATTACTGGAGAGAAAATGGATGTAGGAGAAACAGGAAGCTTAAACCAGTTATAGATGAATATTTTTGAAGCACTACGGGAAGATCATGAGATCCAGCGGGAATTGATCGATAAGCTTGTCGAAACCTCTGGGGATAACGATTTAAGAAGAAATATGTTTGAAAAGCTGAAGCATGAATTAAGTATCCATGCAGATGCGGAAGAACGTCACTTCTATGTTCCACTTATTGAGGCAGACTTGACACAGGAAAAGGCGAGACATAGTATAGCAGAGCATCATGAGATGGATGAACTAGTAGAGAAGCTGGAAGAAACGGAGATGAGTAGTCCTGCTTGGTTGACCTACATGAAGCAACTCGCCGAAAAAGTGGAGCATCATCTAGATGAGGAAGAGCAAGAAGTGTTTCAACTAGCTGGCAAGGCATTGACTGAAAAAGAAAAACAAAGCCTAGCCAAAGATTATCAAAAAGCGATCAAAGAAAACAGATAATTCTTTGTTTATAATTACCGCTAATATTGAAAAAGCCGATCAACTTGATCGGCTTTTTTTATGAGAATGTATGTAATTAACTGAAAGCTAGTCCGCCATTGATGTCAATGTTTGTGCCTGTAATAAAAGAAGCTTCTTCAGAAGCTAGGTAGGATACTAGATCAGCCACTTCGGCCGCTTGACCCTCCCGACGCAACGGTGTCATGGCTGCAACTTTTTCCCGAACCTCATCTTTTGTAAATTCATCATGAAACTGCGTGGCGATCATCCCGGGACATACCGAGTTTACCCTGATGCCCTGTGGGCCGAATTCTTTAGCTAAAGATCGAGTATACGTCATAATTGCGCCTTTTGACGTGGCATACAATGCAGAGCCGCCACCACCGCCATCCCTCCCGGCTTGGGAAGCAAAATTGATAATGCTACTGCCTTTCTTTAGGTATGGTTTTACTGCTTTAGTTACTAGAAACACAGATTTGAGATTGACATCCATTACTTGATCGTAAAACTTCTCGTCCATCTCTTCGATAGTTTTCCTAGCTATAAGTCCACCTGCCACATTTACTAAAATGTCAATGGATCTACCAAATTCCTGCAGAGCAACCTCGATCATTGCATCAATATCTTTCTGGTTAGTAACATCTGCCTTAACAGCGATAGCCTGACCGCCAGCTGCTTTAATGGCTTTGACAACGCTTTCTCCATTTTGCTTGTTACTGTGGTAATTGACGACTACCATAGTGCCTTCACTGGCCAGTTTTATGCTCACAGCGCGGCCTATATCACGGGAACCGCCCGTTACCAGGGCTACTTTTCCTTCCAATCTTTTCATTTTTTTAATTTTTTGTTGTG